>NZ_CATNVN010000053.1:0-11159 GCF_951230505.1 uncultured Neisseria sp. | reverse complement strand
CCCAAGTTGCCTTTGTTTTCAGTACCGTCCAATTCGATCATGATTTGGTCGATATAAGATTGCTCGCTGGCATCGATGCCGATGAGGGCTTGCGCGATTTGGTTGTTAACGTGGTCAACGGCTTTCAATACGCCTTTGCCCAAGTAACGGGATTTGTCGCCGTCACGCAGTTCCAAAGCTTCTTTTTGACCGGTTGATGCGCCGCTTGGTACGGCTGCGCGTCCCATGACGCCGGATTCCAACAATACGTCACACTCTACGGTAGGGTTGCCGCGGGAGTCCAAAATTTCGCGTGCAAAAATATCAACGATTGCGCTCATGAATATCTCCAAATGGGATGGTAAAAGAAAAGTAGCTTTGTTACGCTTCAGACGGCCTTGAGGATGATTGCCGAAGTCTGATGAATGCAGACATTATACCGTCTTTGCCGTGCATGGCATCGGCGTCGGTATGAAACCGACTGTAAGTTTGTTTCACGTCAATATCGTTCAAACAAACATAAGCCGTATAGTGTAACATTTTTTCCCCTTTTTAGGGTGAAAAGCTGATTAAATCAGGCATAAGGCCATCTGAAAACCAGATTAGCCTTCGCCTAAAATCATCGAGCCTACGCCGTCATCGGTCAGCACTTCCAAGAGTAGGGCGTTGGGAACGCGGCCATCTATAATGTGCGTGGCTTTAACGCCGCTTTTGGCGGCTTCGACGGCGGAGGCAATTTTAGGCAGCATGCCGCCGTACAGCGTGCCGTCTTCAATCAGTTCGTCAATGCGGCTTGGCGTCAGGGTGGTCAATAATTTGCCTTCTTTATCCAGTACGCCGGGAATATTGGTCATCATCAGCAGTTTTTCGGCTTGAAGTTTTTCCGCCAGTTTGCCGGCAACCAAGTCGGCATTGATGTTGAACGCTTCGCCGTTTTGGCCTACGCCGATGGGTGCGATGACCGGAATGCAGCCGCGCTCGACCAAGCCTTCTACCAACCGGGTATCGATGTCGGCCACGGTGCCGACTTGGCCGATGTCCACGCCTTTTTGCTCGGGCGTGTCGATCAGGAGTTTTTCCGCTTTGATGAAGTGGTTGTCCCGGCCGGTAATGCCGACGGCGCGACCACCGAAGGAGGTAATCATGGAAACGATTTCTTTATTGACGTGTCCGCCCAAAACCATTTCTACGATGTCCATGGTTTCGCTGTCGGTCACGCGCATGCCTTGAACAAATTCCCCTTTTTTGCCGACTTTTTCCAGCATTTCATTGATTTGCGGGCCGCCGCCGTGAACGATGACGGGATGCAGGCCGATCAGTTTGAGTAGGACGACATCGCGTGCGAAGCCCTCTTTTAAGGCCGACTCGGTCATGGCGTTGCCGCCATATTTGATGACGATGATGGAGCCGGAAAAACGGCGGATATAAGGTAAAGATTCGGCAAGGACGCGCGCTTTGATCGCAGAGGAGACAGATTGTTGCTGAGTCATGGTTTCAACCTTGTTTCATGATTTCGGTCTTTATCTTAATCCCAAAGGCCGTCTGAAACAATATTTCCAAGCGCTTGAAATCCTGTTAAATCAGTTAAATGGTTGAAACCAGCCTCATGCAAACGGTAAAATGACGGTTTGCTTCGGCCTCTTCGCCGATTACTAAGGATACCCATGATGAAAATCAGCACCCAATTCGATGCCGGTTCGGTCGTTGTTAAAGACTTGAGCAACCCTGCCGATATCCGCCTTGCCCTGCGTCCCGACAATGCTTCGGAGTTTGCCCAATGGTTTTACTTCCGTTTGCAGGGTGCGGCCTATCAAAACTGCGTGATGCATTTTGAAAATGCGGCGGACGCTGCGTATCCTTTGGGCTGGGAGGACTATCAGGCTTGCGCTTCTTACGACCGCCAAAATTGGTTCCGCGTGCCGACCAGCTATGAAAACGGCGTGTTGACCATCAACCATACGCCTTTGTCTAACAGCGTTTACTACGCTTATTTCGAGCCTTATTCCAACGAGCAGCATTTGAACCTTTTGGGTGATGCGCAGGGCAGCGGTTTGTGCCGTATCGACGACTTGGGCAGTACCGTTCAAGGCCGCGATATTAATCTGTTGACCATCGGCAACCAAGTCGAAAGCGACATGAAAGTCTGGATTATCGCCCGTCAGCATCCGGGCGAAACCATGGCGGAATGGTTTGTCGAAGGTTTGCTGGGCCGTCTGCTTGATCCGCAAGATCCGACCGCGCGCATGCTGCTTGACCGTGCGACTTTCTACATCGTGCCGAATATGAATCCGGACGGCTCGGTATTGGGCAACCTGCGCACCAATGCCGCCGGCGCCAACCTCAACCGCGAATGGGAAAACCCGACTTTGGAGCGAAGCCCCGAAGTCTTTACCGTCCGCGAAAAAATGATGGAAACCGGCGTGGATTTGTTCTTGGATATTCACGGCGATGAAGGCCTGCCGTTTGTCTTTGTGGCCGGTACCGAAGGCGTGCCGAACTACAACGAGCGCATTGAAGCCTTGGAAGACCAATTCAAGCTCGCGTTGCTCAATGCTAGCCCCGATTTCCAAGACGATTACGGCTATGACAAAGATGCGCCGGGTCAGGCAAGCATGACTTTGGCGACCAACTGGGTCGGCAATCATTTCAACTGCCTTGCCTATACTTTGGAAATGCCGTTTAAAGACAATGCCAATCTGCCGGACGATGATTTCGGCTGGAACGGCCAACGCTCGCTGCGCTTGGGCGAGGCAATGTTATCTGCTATTTTGAATGTGGTTGACGATTTGCGTTAAACCATCCGACACCGCATACAGGCCGTCTGAAAGTTCAGGCTTTCAGACGGCCTTTGAGATAAGGAACACACATTATGATGATACATCCCCAGTTTGATCCGGTGCTGATCAGCATCGGCCCGCTTGCCATCCGCTGGTATGCCTTGAGCTATATTGTCGGTTTTATCCTGTTTACGATTTTGGGCCGCCGCCGTATCGCGCAGGGCAATTCTGTGTTTACCAAAGAAACACTCGATGATTTCCTGACTTGGGGTATCTTGGGCGTCATCTTGGGCGGCCGTATCGGCTACGTTTTGTTTTATAAATTTTCCGATTATCTTGCCAACCCGTTGGATATTTTCAAAGTTTGGGAAGGCGGCATGTCGTTTCACGGTGGCTTCTTGGGCGTGGTCGTTGCCATGTGGCTGTTTGGCCGCAAGCACAACATCAGTATCTTGAAATTGATGGATACCGTTGCGCCGCTCGTACCGCTGGGCTTGGCTTCCGGCCGTATCGGCAACTTTATCAACGGCGAACTTTGGGGACGAGTTACCGAACTCAATGCTTTCTGGGCGATGGGTTTCCCACAAGCGCGTTACGAAGATGCGGAAGCTGCGGCGCACAATCCTTTGTGGGCCGAATGGCTGCAACAATACGGTATGCTGCCGCGCCATCCGTCTCAGCTTTACCAGTTTGCCCTTGAAGGTATTTGCCTGTTTGTCATCGTTTGGATTTTCTCGAAAAAACCACGTCCGGCCGGACAAACGGCAGCATTGTTCTTGGGTGGTTACGGTTTGTTCCGCTTTATTGCCGAATTTGCCCGTCAGCCTGACGACTATCTCGGCCTGCTGACTTTGGGTTTGTCCATGGGTCAATGGTTGAGCGTGCCGATGATTGTATTGGGTGTGATTGGTTTTGTTTGGTTTGGTCGTAAAAACAGTGTTGCCAAAGCGTAAATAAAACAAGAAATAAAGGCCGTCTGAAAAGGTTTTCAGACGGCCTTTTTATCGCTTCAAGCAAACGGATTTTGGGTTTAACCGAAAAAGCCCATTTTGACTTGAATGAGTTTTTCCAGCTCCGGCAGAACGCGGCGGCGTGAAACGAAGAAGATAATGTGGTCGCCGTCTTGGAGGATGGTTTCGGTGTGGTGTCCCATGATGACCTCGCCGGTTGCGCCGCGGACGATGGCGGCGATGTAGCAGTCGCTTGGCCATTTGATGCCGCTGATGCGGCGGCCGACGATGGCGGAAGTATTTTTATCGCCGTGTACCACCACTTCGATGGCTTCGGCCGTACCGCGGCGCAAAGGATGGACGGCAACGACGTCGCCGCGGCGGATGTGGGCGAGGATGGAGCCGATGGTAATCAGATGGGGGGAAACAACGATATCGATTTTGTTACCCTCGAGCAAATCGACGTAGCTTGAGCGGTTGACGATGGTGATTACACGTTTAGCACCAAGGTTTTTCGCCAACAGGCTGGACATGATGTTGTTTTCGTCATCATTGGTCAGCGCGCAGAAGACGTCGATTTCGTCGATGTATTCTTCGTCCAACAGGGTTTCGTCGGTGGCGGAACCTTGCAGGACGAGGGTGTTGTCCAGATTCTCGGCCAGCCATTCGGCGCGGTGGGGTTTATATTCGATGATTTTGATGTCGTATTTGGACTCGAGCTGCTTGGCGAGGCGGTAGCCGATGTTGCCGCCGCCGGCAATCATGATGCGGCGGGTACGCGCTTCTTTCGGACGCAATTCACGCATGATGGCTTCAACGCTGTTGATGTCGGCAGCAAACAGGACTTCATCGCCTTCAATGATGACGGTTTGCGGCGTTGGGACGATCAGGCGGTTGTTGCGGTAGATGGCGCAGATTTGGCAGTCCGCGCCTTCGAGCAGGTGTTGGTTGATATCGGCAATTTCACGGCCGATCAGCAAACCGCCTTTGCGAGCTTGAACAATCACCATGCGGACTTGGTCGTTGGCAAAGCTGAGTACCTGTAATGCGCTGGTGTAGCTGAGCAGACCGACAAGTTGTTCGGTAACCAGTTGTTCTGGGCTGATGGTTTCGGTAATGCCGAAGATGTTGAGGCTGCCTTCTTCGGGTTTGTCGCTGCCGGCAACCGGATATTCGAGGTATTCGCTTGAGCGTACGCGTGCAATACGGCCGGGGATGTTGAACAGGTCGGCGGCGATTTTGGAGGCAACGATGTTGGTTTCGTCGCTGCGGGTTAGGGCAAGCAGGAGGTCGGAGTCCGCCGCGCCTGCCTGTTCGAGGGTAAAGGGCGATGCGCCGTTGCCGACGATGGTTTGGACATCGAGGCGGCTGCTGATGCGGTTGAGCGCTTTTTCATCGATGTCGATGATGGTAACATCGTTGCTGGGAACGGAGGCGAGGTTTTGGGCGACGGTCGAGCCGACTTGGCCGCTGCCGAGAATAAGTATTTTCACGGTAATCGAGTGTGTTCGGTAAAAATGAAATTGTAACAAAAGGCCGTCTGAAATTGGAGTTTCAGACGGCCTGATTTTTCAATCGGCTGAAGGATTACCAATAGCTCAAGGCTTTCCACCACAAGATGCCGACAGTGCTGAAAATCAGAATTTCGACCACACTCATGATGAAGCCGGCTTTCCACCATTCGGTCATGTTGACGTAGTTTGAGCCGTAAATGACAGGTGCAGAACCGGTGGCATAGTGGGTCAGCGACATCATGATGCCGGTAGCGGCTGCCATAACCAGGGCAAACAGCATCGGCGGTGCGCCCAAGGCCAAGCCTGCACCGTAGAATGCGCCGAACATGGCGGTAACGTGTGCCGTACCGCTGGCAAAAACGTAGTGGGCGTAGAGGTAGGCCAGCATCAACAGGGCACAACCGGCTTCCCAACCCAAACCCATGTGGGCGATACCGCTTTGCATGGAGTCGGACAACCAGCTGATGAGGCCCAGTTTGTTGAGGAAGTTTGCCATCATAACCAAGGCCGCAAACCAAACGATGGTATCCCACGCGCTTTTTTCTTTCAGCGCATCTTCCCAAGTCAGTACGCCGGTCAGCAGACACAGGCTCAAGCCGAGGAAGGTGGTGGCGGTAGCATCAACTTTCACACCGAACAGCATCTCGGGAATACCCGCCCACAACAGCAGCAGAACCAGGAAAATACCGAGCATGATTTTTTCTTCACGCTTCATCGGTCCCATTTGAGCCAAATGCTCTTTTGCCAATGCAGTGGCGTTGGGGGTTTGTTTGATTTCAGGCGGATACAGGAAATACAACACCAGCGGCATCAGCAGCATAGCAAGCAGGCCGGGTACTACCATTGCCAAGAACCAAGTGCCCCAAGAGAGTTGGATTTGCGAATTGGTGGCTTTGGCAACCAATTCGACTACCAGCGGATTGGGTGCGGTGGCGGTGATGAAAATCAGACAGGTAATTACGTTGGAGTGGAAATTGACCAGTGAAAGGTATTTACCGATTTTGCCTTCCGTACCTTTTTCAGGGTCAGAGTCGAAGCTCAGGGCAATGGATTTCATAATCGGATGTACGATGGCACCGCCGCGCGCGGTATTACTCGGCGTTACCGGACCGATGACCAAGTCAGCCAATGCCAAGCTGTAACCTACGCCCAGCGTGCGTTTGCCGAAGAGAGAAATCAAAAGATAGCCAATACGCATACCCAAGCCGGTTTTCAACAGGCCGCGCGAGATGATGATGGCGATACCGATCATCCAGATAAGTGAGTTGTTGAGGCTGCTCAAAGCGTCTTTGGTTGCGTCTGCAGCTTTTTCGTTGGTCACGCCGGTCAGTGCAACCAAGGTAATACCCAAAATCGCCATTGCGCCGATAGGCATGGCTTTGCCGATGATGCCGGCAATAATGCCGACGAACAATGCCAAAAGATGCCATGCGTCAGGCGATACGCCTTGAGGAACGGGGATAACGAACCAGATAAGCAGCGTCAGCACAAGTGCGACCGCAGCAGGAATTGGTTTGAAGCCCATGTTGAATCTCCTAATTTGAGGATTGAAGTATTGGGAAATCGGTTTTCAGACGGCCTGAGTGTTGCTGAAGCTTGTCTGAACGTGTTTTGGTAGGTTCGGAAGGTATTTTTCTTATTGGGTTTCTCTTCAATCTTGGGAAGAAGAGAAAGGGATTCGGGTATCGTTTTTCAGACGGCCTTTACAGTAACAGGCCGTCTGAAAACAACGCCGTTTTACTCCTGTTCTTGCGGCAGGCCGTATTCTTCGGGGAAGGTACGCAACGAACTTTGCAACACGGTAACCGCGCCGTCAATCAAACCGCAACGGCCGCTTCGTGGCAACAGTTGGCACAGGCTTTGCAGGGCGCGCAGGTCGTCGGGAGTGCCGATGCCGGTGTCCACGCGGTTGAGCAGGCGGGAAAGCTGGAATGTGCCACCTTTACACGGCGGGCATTGACCGCATGAGTTGGAAGCAAAAAATTCCACATACTCGGCCACTTTACGCACCACGCTGGTGCCTTCGGAAATCACAATCATCGCGCCGGTACCGAGGCTGGATTTGCGTTCGCGTACGGAAACGAAGTCCAAAGGCACATCCAAATCTTTTACGGTCAAAAGCGTGTTTGACGGGCCGCCGGTAAATACGGCTTTAAACGTACGGCCTTCGAGCATACCGCCGCCGTGATCGTAAATCAGCGATTGCAGGGTCGTGCCCATCGGCAGTTCGTACAGACCCGGATTCAATACGTCGCCGGAGAGCGAGTAGAGTTTCGTACCGGCCGCATCGCCCAAACCCAGCGATTTGTACCATTCCGCACCTTTGGCAAGGATTTGCGGAATATTGGCGAAGGTTTCGGTATTGTTGATAAGGGTCGGCTCACCGTTGACACCGCTTTCGGCAGGGAAAGGCGGCTTGCGGCGAGGGAAGGGGAAACCGCCCTCCAGCCATGAAATTACGGCAGTTTCTTCGCCACCAATGTAACGGCCTGAAGTTTCAACCAGTTGCAAGTCCAAAGGTTTACCCAAGTAGTTTTCGATACGGATAAACAAATCGCTGTTTTTCCATTGCTCGATGGCCGGTGTGATGGAAGAGATGGATTCGGTTTGATGAGGGTTGACGTACAAAATCGCTTTGTTGGCACGGCAGGCAACGGCGGCAATCAGGATGCCTTCGATGACTTGGTGCGGTGTATTTGCCAGCAGTACACGGTCTTTAAATGTACCCGGTTCGTCTTCGTTGGCATTGCAGACGACGTATTTGTCGCCATTTTTGCTTTGGGCGGCAACGGCAGCCTCCCATTTGCGCCAAGTCGGGAAACCTGCACCGCCCATACCGCAAAGATTGGCATCTTGCAGTTTGGAAACAATGCTTTGAGGATCGGCAAGCGCGGCCAGCAGGCCTTCGCCGCCGCCGACTTTGCGCCAAGCGGCTAAATCTGCGCCGACTTGGCGGGAAGGATGCAGTAAGTTTTGATTGGCTTGATTCATGATTGTTGCTCCTGCAAACCGGCGTGTTCGCGCAAATCGAATTTGCCGTAGTCGGGATATAAAACGGGGGCTTTGATGTCGCTGGTCAGACCGGCGCGGGTCATTTCGCGTTGCAGGTCATGGACGTGTCCGACACCGCCGCGTACTTTTTTCAGAGGTAGGCCGCAATTTGCCGCAGCTTTACCGGCACGGCGGCCGAAGCTGATGATGTCCAAAAGCGCATTGCCCATCAGACGGTTGCGGCCGTGAATGCCGCCGGTTACTTCGCCGGCGCAATAGAGTCCTTCGACGCAGGTTGCGCCGTCGCCGTTGATTTCGATACCGCCGTTTTGATAGTGCAGGGTCGGATGAATCATGACCGGCTCAACGGCAGGGTCAATGCCGCATTTGTGGGCAACGTGGCCGAGTGTTACCAAACGGTTCAATACGTCAGGGTCGTTAGCAATCAGGCGCGGTGTGTCGAGGAATACGCCGACTTGTCCGTCGCGTACCACGCCGCGGCCTTCGCGGCATTCGCGCAGAATCGCAGCGGCAACAACGTCGCGCGGCTGCAATTCGTCAACGAAACGTTCGCCCAAACCGTTGACCAGTTTGGTGCCTGCAGAGCGCACGGCTTCAGAAATCAGCGCGCCTGCCAAGTGTGGAGGGTGGGCAACGCCGGTCGGGTGGTATTGGAAAGAATCGACATCGCGCAGTTTGGCGCCGATACGGTAAGCCATTACCAGGCCGTCTGCAGTCGCGCCATAGTGGTTAGAAGTAGCGAAACCTTGCAAGTGCAAACGTCCGCTGCCGCCGGTTGCCAAGATCACGGCTTTGGCGTGAACCAATACCAAAGAGCGTTTTTCCAAATCGTACAAAATCGCGCCGACGCAGCGGCCGTGTTCGTCCGACAATAATTCGATGGCGGGGTGGCGGTTGAGCTGTGTGATGTTTTCGTCGAGTTCGACCGCCTCGCGCAGTACGCGCATCATTTCAAGGCCGGTAAAGTCGCGGTAGCTCAAAATACGCGGTACGGTCGTACCGCCTGCACGTTTGCGGCTCAACATGCCGTTGCTGTCCGCGCCTTTGGCAAGGTCGAAAGTCATGCCCAAACCGATCAGCCAGCGGATGGCGGACGGCGCATCGGTAACCATTTGGGCAACCAATTCTTTTTTGCCGACGTTGTGGCCGCCTTTGATGGTGTCGTCAAAGTGTTGTTGCAGGCTGTCTTCCGCTCCGACAGCAGCTTGAATACCGCCTTCTGCCATCACGGTATTGCTGTCGCCGATACGCAGTTTGTTCGCCATGATGACGCGCGCGCCTGCTTCGGTCGCAGACAACGCCGCCGCCGCACCCGCACCGCCGCCGCCAATTACCAATACGTCAGTGTTCAAGTGTTCCGCGCCTGATAAATTATAGTCGTCAATCAGAGGTTGACTGATTAAGAGTTTGGCCAAATCAGGATGGCAGTAATCGCCTTGGTTTGGGCCGATAGGCAGTTTCACACGCGCATTTGCCTGATAGTCAGGGTGAAATTGGCTCAGTAATTCGTTCTTTTCAGGTAAATCGCCGCGCAACTCCAATGAGGACGCACGCAGGTTGGCAAGGGCGGTTTCGTAGTCTATGCCTTGGATTTTGTTAACCATTACACTGACTCCTCTTCAAATTCGACTTTCATTTTGCCGCTGTCGATTTCGCGCAGGCGGCGCATCAAATCCACAGGGCGCAACGTACGCGCCGCTTTCATACGACGGGCGAACAAGCCCAAGTGGTTCGGACGGATGTGTTCGGGGCAGGAGAGGGTGCAGAGGTTGCACATCACGCATTGGTCAAAGGTCAGCGCAGCCGCGCCGAAATCGCCGGAAACTACCTGCGCTACGCCGTTTTCCACTTGCAAACCTTTAGGACAGGCTCGGTTACAGCCGCCGCAATGACGGCAGTTTTGCGCTTCAGGAAAGGCTTTGGCGGTATCGTCCAACCAGTTCCAGCCGTCGCCAATCTCGCCTACGTCGTAATATTGGATATGCTCAGGAATAAAGTAGTCCAAGAAGCTGACCTGCATGCCTTCCTCGACTTTAGTCTCGCACGCCAACGCAGTCGTTACTTCGCGCTCGCCTTCTTTACGAATCATGCAGCGGCAGGAACCGCATACGCCTTGACCCATGCAGCCGACGTTGGCAGTAATCGCATTGCCCGAACGTGCATAGGCTTGGATGATTGACGAATCGGCGGAAGCTTTGACTTCGTGGCCGTCTATGGTCAGGGTTAACAAATTTTCACTCATGATTTGTTCCTGTGAAATTGGAAGTTGGAATAGTGGATAATTTGGTTAATTGTATTTTTATTACATTTATTGCGTATGAGGAAAATATCCAAGTGATTTACTCGGAAATTCTTTTAAAATCAATGTTTATCTATATAAGGCGAAGTGTATCAGAATTTGTTGGATTTGATGATAGGGAGGGATTAGCCTTGCTTAAGGAAAAGATTGTAAACAAAATATGCCTATTATTTAGACAAATTAATCATTTATATTTGATTTTAAAGGTAAAATAAAATTACCTTTTCAGTATATTTGCAAAAATAATCTAATATTTGCTAGTAGAAATCATTATTCTATATTAGAAATTAATATATAACCTATTGTATAGATTGGATAATATCTAATTTTGTAAACAAACGAAAAGGCTGTTATAAAATTTCAGAAAATTAAATAAGTTTGATATCCGTCAAGAAGGTTGAGGGAGGGAATGACATAAATTTTACAATTGTGTATCGTATTAAAAAATAAAATGGCCGTCTGAAATGGGGATGGTTCTCTTTTAAATACAGGCTACTAAATTTTTTACTCAGATGTGTAGGGCAAATATTTCAGACGGCCTGGCAATAAGGTTATCGTTTAAAAATAATGTAGTTTTATTTCTATGTAAGTGAATTGCCAGTAGATATAGGTTATCAATAACCAAGTG
>NZ_CATNVN010000052.1:0-11201 GCF_951230505.1 uncultured Neisseria sp. | reverse complement strand
GGTACAATAGCTGCTGGTTTATCTTTCAAACCCGAAATGGAAGTCTGTTTTCAGACGGCCTGTTTGGAAAGTTGGTTGTGGAATTAAAGAATCTAAAATTCAAAAGGAATCCATTATGTACACTTGTACTTCCTGCGGCGAAAATCATGAAGAGATGCCCGCAATCGGCTTTATCACTCCAGATCCCTATAATGAGTTAAGCGAGGACGAACGTAGTACCTACCAGGCCGAGTGTAACGGTGATTTCTGCATTATCCGCTATCCTGACCAAACTGACCGCTTTATCCGCACGGTGCTGCATATCCCCATTATCGGACATGAGGAAACGTTGGAATACGGCGTATGGGTATCTGTCAGCGAAAAGAGTTTTAACGATTATAAAAGCCACTTCCATGATAATCCGGAAAACGTTGTTTATTTCGGTATGATATGCAACTGGCTACCCCCATATGAAACCAACACCTTCGGTCTGCATTGTAATGTCGTTACTCAGCTCAATAACCAACGTCCTCTGCTACAACTCCATCAAAGCAGTAAACATCCGCTGGTACGCGACTTTTACCAAGGCATAGAATACGCTGAAGCGCAGGCAAGGATAGATGCGGTATTCGGATCGGATTACTAAGAACAAAAAGGTAAACATTCCTCTCTTGAACGAAACCATACTTGATATTTCCTACCTTTTCCTGCAACTGTTTTGTAAACCTGTCCGCTATTGAGCAAATTGTCCACTTCAGCGGAATGCCTATTACCTTCGTGTCTGATACGATTACAGGTGAAACGTGGATAGATTTCTGCTACAAGGGCTGGGAGTTCAGTATTCACAACCCATATGGTACATATTGGTTTTTGCTGAAAACAGCGAATGCCCCAAAGCCATATTGCAATATATGATTCAGGCCGTCTGAAATCCAAAATTTGGTTTTCAGACGGCCTCAAATAAGGATCAACATGAAATACAGAGATCTGCGAGAATTTATCGCCGGATTGGAAGCTGATGGCAAACTCAAGCGCATTCAGCATCCGGTGTCGCCGCATTTGGAAATGACCGAAATCGCCGACCGCGTGCTGCGCGCTGAAGGGCCGGCGTTGTTGTTTGAAAATCCGATTAAGCCTGACGGTACGCGTTATGATTATCCTGTCTTGGCGAATCTGTTCGGTACGCCCGAACGCGTGGCACTGGGCATGGGTGCGGACAGTGTGTCTAAACTGCGAGAAATCGGGCAGACGTTGGCGTATCTGAAAGAACCCGAACCGCCCAAAGGCATTAAGGACGCGTTTTCCAAACTGCCGTTGCTGAAAGACATTTGGAGCATGGCGCCGAACGTGGTGAAAAACGCGCCGTGTCAGGAAATCGTATGGGAAGGTGAAGGCGTTGATTTATATAAACTTCCAATTCAGCATTGCTGGCCGGAAGACGTTGCGCCGCTGGTAACGTGGGGCTTGACCGTCACGCGCGGACCAAACAAAAAACGCCAAAATCTCGGTATTTACCGTCAGCAGTTAATCGGCAAAAACAAGCTGATTATGCGCTGGCTGTCGCATCGTGGCGGCGCGCTGGATTATCAGGAATTCCGCAAACTCAATCCCGATACGCCGTATCCTGTCGCCGTCGTGCTCGGTTGCGACCCTGCTACCATTTTGGGCGCGGTAACGCCTGTTCCCGATACTTTGAGCGAATACCAGTTTGCCGGACTACTGCGCGGTTCGCGGACGGAGCTGGTGAAATGTATCGGCAATGATTTGCAAGTGCCTGCCCGTGCTGAAATCGTGTTGGAAGGTGTCATCCATCCAAACGAAACCGCGCTGGAAGGACCATACGGCGACCACACGGGCTATTACAACGAGCAGGACCATTTCCCCGTGTTTACGGTCGAACGCATCACCATGCGCGAAAACCCGATTTACCACTCCACCTACACGGGCAAACCGCCCGATGAACCCGCCGTTTTGGGCGTGGCGTTGAACGAAGTGTTCGTACCGCTCTTGCAAAAACAGTTCCCCGAAATCACCGATTTCTACCTGCCGCCCGAAGGCTGTTCCTACCGCATGGCAGTGGTCAGCATGAAAAAACAGTACGCCGGACACGCCAAGCGTGTGATGATGGGCTGCTGGTCGTTCCTGCGCCAGTTTATGTACACCAAATTCATCATCGTGGTCGATGACGATGTGGACGTGCGCGACTGGAAAGAAGTCATCTGGGCGGTCACCACGCGCATGGACCCTGTACGTGACACTGTTTTGATGGAAAACACACCTATCGACTACCTCGACTTCGCCAGCCCCGTCAGCGGACTTGGCGGCAAAATGGGTTTGGATGCGACCAACAAGTGGCCGGGCGAAACCGACCGCGAATGGGGACGAGTAATCAAAAAAGACTCTGCCGTTACGGCCAAAATCGATGAGATTTGGGAGAGTTTGGGCTTGTAGATGTCATTTCTATTGGAATTTATACTTCAAATCGTGATGGAAATGATTGGGGTGATGTTTGAGGGTACGATAGAAATATTGAGGCTCGATTGGAGAAAAAGAAAACTCTCCAAAAAAGGCTTGATAATGTTGACTATATGGTTTGCCATCATTGTTGCACTGATTATTTATATGGTCATTCCTAAGTAAACATCTTATTTTGACAATGTAGCTGATAAAAGGCCGTCTGAAACTTTTTGGGTTTCAGACGGCCTTCGATTTGAAAATCTAGCGCGGTTTGAGCCACTTCCATTGTTCTTGTATGGTTTCTTGCAGGGCTTTTTGTTTTTCTGCCGGTGTGTTCATGCCATTGGTCAAGCGGCTGTAATCAAGGGTAATGGAAGGGTTTTGTACGGTTCCGCCGATTTTGAGGGGAATCGGTTTGTTTTTAGGTTGCAGTACGTTGCTGATAAGCAGGTTTTCGGACAGCTTTTGGGTATTCAAATCGGTATAGCCGCTGCTGACAACGTGCAGGCTGTCGGAAAACAGTTCGGTGTTGATATGATGGCTGATGCCTTTCTCGATTTCGCTATTGAGGATGAAATGATGGAAAGGGGTTTTGAGGTTGCTGTTGTCGATTTTTTCCGAAGAGATGCCGTTTTTCAGAATGCTGTCCATATCGATGCCGTGCCATGCGCCGTTGGTAATATCGAGGAGCAGGCTGCCGTTTAGGGCCTGTATCATTTGAGCGCGGTCGTTGCCGGAAGTTTGAATGTCGATAACGGCGTCGCCGCTGCCGCTGAAGCTGTGGAAGCCGAACAAGTCTTGCAGCAGCGGCTGAATTTGTATGCCTTTTGCGTTTTGCTGAAGGTGGTAGGAAGCGGGTTGGGTGGCTGCAATACTCAGGCCCCCCTCGGTTTTGCCACCATAAAGCCCGGCTTTGAAACGGTGCAGGGCGATATGTTCTTTATCGGCGGTGAGCAGGGATTCGATGTTTTCTAATTGCAGGCCGGCAGTTTGAATACTGCCGATTTGGAGGTTGGCCTCAATGTTGGGCAACCAGGATTTGGTCAGCAGGGAAGGAAGATTCAGTGATGGCTGGGTTTTCAGATCTTCCAAGTAAGGGGTCAGATTGAGTTTTTGTAAAGCGATACCGGCGTCAAGGTGCGGGCGCGGCTGGGCATCGCGTTGGTATTTAAAGGCCAAGGCGAGGGCTTGTCTGTCAAATGCGCCTTTCAGACGGCCTTCCCATGTATTGAGGCTGAAATTGGCCTGTCCTTCGACTGTACTGATGAATCGGGGGCGGGGAAGGCGGTTGATGGTGTCTTGCAGGGTGCTGAGGTGCAGTTTGGGCGCATCAATGCCTTTGCCTTTTTGCCAAACCAATGGGCTGGAAAAGGTAAAGTTGGTCTGGAGGTGGTCGTTTTTATGGCTGCCTTTGAGTTCAAAATTGGTGGCGGTCAAAACGGTTGGATAGAGGTTGGTTTTGTCCAGTTTGAATGAGCCGTCCCATTGGTTGTTTTCACTGCCGGCGGTCAATGCGCCGTTGAGTGTGTTGAGGTGCAAATAGCCGTTTTTGAATTGCAAGAGGGGAGAACGTGCGTTGATATGCAAGTTTTGATAGTCGCTTTCGGCTTGCAGATTGAAGTCGCGCAAAAGGGCGGTTTGATTTTGCCAATTAAGGCTGCCTGCGATTTGGGCATCCAGCTTGTTTTTGAGTAATACGGTTTGCAGGTTCAGCTTAAGGGAGGGAACACTCCAACCGGCATTGTTGGGTACCAGATAGCCTGCGCCCTGCCAACTGATGGGGTTGCCGATGTTTTGCAGTGTGCCGCTGATATCGAATGGACGACCGTCTGAATTGGCTCTTCGCAGGGAAAATTGCAGATCGTTTAAGGCAATATCTTGCTCTTTATTGTGATAGCGGATGCTGCCGCTATTGATGATAATGCGGTTGAGCTGGAAGCTTTCTTTTGATGCATGTTTTTGTTGCAGGCAGGCAGGCAAGTGGTTTTTTGGGCCCAGCGTCAGAGATGGATTGGAAAGAATCCATTTTTCAAGAATGGGGGCGTCTGACCATAGGCTGCTCCAGCCAAAGCCCATTTTGGACTCGGCAATGTTCAGCGTCGGCGTATCAGGTTCGGAAGATGAAAGGCTGAGGTCTTTTAAAATAAGCGTAGGGCGCGGCAGCCATTTTCTGCCGATAGTGGCGTTGTATTTGATTTGGCAGCCATGGGCGGAAAAGTTTTTTTGTATAAATGCGTCGATGTTTTCTGTGTTGAATATGCGGAACATTAAGGCACTCAATACCGCCGCGAGGCATAAAAGCGCGGTAATGCTGGAAACCAGGGTTTTCAGCCAAAATTTTCCTGAGTGCAACATGGAATGAACAGACAATTCAGATTCTCGCTTTGATGGGAGCTTTAAGGAGTGATTGGGAGTTTAAGCCTTGCTGCTTAAGCGTGTGGAAGTATAACACAGAGTGAGCCTGTGTTTTAGACGGCATGGGCATACGAATAAAAACACCGCCTAAAGGCGGTGTTGATTTTAAGCATAAATTATTTACGCAGACCCAGGCGGGTAATCAGTGTACGGTAAGTATCAGGCTGAGTACGACGCAGGTAAGACAGCAGGCGACGACGTTGGCTAACCATCTTCAACAGGCCGCGACGGCTGTGGTGGTCTTTAGGGTTGGCTTTGAAGTGAGGAGTCAGGTCGTTGATGCGGAAAGTCAACAGAGCGACTTGTACTTCAGAAGAACCAGTATCGCCTTCTTTACGTTGGAAATCTTTAACAATTTGTGCTTTTTGTTCTACGGTCAATGCCATGATGGATAACTCCGAAAATAAAAGAACCTTTTCAGGTTCAGACAAGTTTGCCAAGCCGAACGACCTAAGCAAACTCCTAAGTGCCTTTTTATAAAGACGGGCGGATTATGCCACAATTTGTCTTTGTGCGCCATATCTTTTCAGACGGCCAAAAAAAGCGGCGATACCTTTCAGTACCGCCAAAGCTGCTTTGGTGATAAAAACTAAACTTTATTTGCTCGCACAGCGGAAGCCCAAGTTATTTAAAACATATTTGGACTGCAGGCTGGTACGGATGCCGTAGCGTAAGAATGCCGCATAGTTGGACGGGTCGCTTGAGCCTACGGATGCGCCGCTACAGAACATTTGGGTGTTGGATGAACCAGCTGAGAGTTGGCTGCTGTTGAAGTCTTCAGTCCATTCCCAAATCAGGCCGTGCATATCGTATACGCCCCAGTAGTTGGGTTTGTTTTTACCGATGTCGTGCAGGCCGTTTCGGCCGCCGTCTGCATACCAATCCAAGATGGTGCGGTTGTAGCCGGGTTCGGCAGAGCCGTCTTTTTGAGTGGCAGAAGCCAAGCCTGCAAATTCCCACTCGTCAATAGTCGGCAGGCGTTTGCCTTTGGAAACGCAGTAGGCATTGGCGGCAAACCATGAAACATTAGTTACCGGATGTTTGAGTTCGCTGGCTTTAGGCGTATAACTGTTGCTGCCGTTTTTTACCCAATGTTTCAGGTAAGCTTTTTCAGCTTGTTTAGAGCTGATTTTGTCTTTTTGCCATTGTGGATGTGTTTTCAAAAATTCGGCGAATTCGGCATTGGTTACAGGATATTTGTCAAGTTGGAAGGGCTTGACTTTAATAAGGGAAGTCTCTTTTTTAAGATAGAGAGGGCGATAGCTGCCTCCTTCGATTTTTACCATTTCGGCTGCAAATGTATTGCTGCAGATTAAGGCACTGCCTAAGAGGAGGAGTCGTATGAGTTTCATGGTACGCCCTTATTATCGATTGAAACAGAAAATTTATTTTTAAGATAGCCTAATCATAACAAGGCCGTCTGAAAAATTAATCTGTCTGATTGAATAG
This sequence comes from uncultured Neisseria sp., assembly GCF_951230505.1. NCBI lineage: Bacteria > Pseudomonadati > Pseudomonadota > Betaproteobacteria > Neisseriales > Neisseriaceae > Neisseria > uncultured Neisseria sp. The sequence goes on along the minus strand of NZ_CATNVN010000052.1, from coordinate 4,901 downwards.
GAAGATTAATTGTGATGGAAGCCACTGCGACTCTAAGAGAAGAGTAGCAGTGGCTTGGTGTATTAAACCGAGGGATTATTTAGCGGCTTCAGAAGCAGCAGGTGCGGCAGACGCAGCGGCTGGGGCAGAAGCGGCAGCACCGGCAGGTTGGTAAGCGGTGTCGCTCAGTTTTTTGGTCATGATTTCAGGGTTTTCGTCACCCTCAACTTTCAATTGACCCAAAGCACCTTTGTTGAACGCACGGAAGATAGAGTGGTCAACCAAAGTGTAGCTGCCTGGAATATCGACTTTGAATTCGATCATGGCGGCGCCACCGGCAGGAATCACAGTGCTTTGTACGTTTTCGTTAATCAGTTTACCACCTTCAACATATACTTTGTCGAAGATTTCGCCGATAACGTGGAAAGAAGATACCAAGTTAGGACCACCGTTACCAACGTACATACGAACAGTTTCACCAGCTTTAGCTTTCAGGGCATTGTCGCCGGCGATAGAGCCCACGTGGCCGTTGAATACAACGTATTCAGGTTGTTCGGCAATGGCTTTATCCATGTCGAAAGGTTGCAGGCCTTGAGCGCCTTTTTTACCTTTAGTATAGAAGTCACCTTGTACGATGTAGAACTCTTTATCTACTTTAGGCAGGCCTTCTTTAGGTTCAACCAAGATCAAACCGTACATACCGTTGGCGATGTGCATACCTACAGGAGCAACGGCACAGTGGTAAATGTACAAACCGGCTTGCAGAGCTTTAAAGCTGAAAGTAGAAGTGTGGCCTGGGGCAGTGAAGGAAGCTTCTGCACCACCGCCTTGACCGGTAGCAGCGTGGAAGTCAACGTTGTGAGGAACGGTAGAAGAAGGATTGTTAGAGAATTCTACTTCTACGGTATCGCCTTCGCGTACACGGATCATTTGGCCCGGAACGTCGCCGTTGAATGTCCAGTAGTGGTATTCAACACCGTCTTCCATAGTCATGGTTTTTTCGACGGTTTCCATTTTAACGCGTACTTTAGCCGGATGATCGCGATCGATTGCAGGTGGAACTTCCGGAGCGTGAGTCATGATGGCATCGACTACAGGCAATTCTGAAGAAGGAGTCTCGGCAGCAGCTTGTGAGTCAGAAGCAGCAGGAGCTTCGGCAGAAGCGGTGGCAGCCGGAGTTTCAGCTGGTTTAGCAGCTTGTTCGCCGCATGCGGCCAGTGCAAATACAGAAGCGATAAGTGCAGCTAAGGTTTGGCGTTTCATGTTTAAAGTTTCCTTATTGTAAGAAAAGTTAAGTATCCTGATAGGATGGTTTGAAATTTTGTATGATTATGTAGGCGCTTGTTTGGGTGCATTTTGACATAAATCAAATTGTTCAATGAATATGAATCTTTTAATCCTTAAATACTCCTTTAGTAGTATAAAAAACTAAACCGAAAAGTTTATTTTTGTGTGAAAATGTTAGTGTGGGCTTAACACAAAATATAACAAAGGAGGAGTTATATAGGATAATAGGAATCAATATCATGTAAGTTAATGGTTTTAAAGGAATATTATTGACAAAATATTTCTTTACTTTTAAAACCGTGATACAATCTTTAACATTCATATTTGATGAATTAATACCCAACCACTTTTTACCAAAATCAAGGAGTACTCAAAATGGGACAGTACAAGAAGCTTTGGTACTTGCTGTTTGCCGTACTGGCAGTATGCTTTACCATTCTTGGTTATATGGGTAGCGAGGTCTATAAAAAGGCTCCGCCATACCCTGAACAAGTCGTTTCTGCATCCGGCAAAGTCCTGATGACCAAAGACGATATTTTGGCAGGTCAATCTGCATGGCAAACTACCGGCGGTATGGAAGTTGGCTCTGTATTGGGTCACGGTGCATACCAAGCTCCGGACTGGACTGCCGACTGGCTGCACCGCGAGCTGGTTGCATGGTTGGATCTGACTGCGCAAGAAACTTACGGCAAAAAATTTGACGAAGTTTCTCCTGAGGAACAAGCTGTTCTGAAAACCCGTTTGGCTGACGAATACCGCAACCAAAGCCGTATTAAGGAAGACGGTTCTGTCGTTATCAGCGATACCCGCGTGAAAGCGATCGAAAGTATTCTGCCTTACTACCACGGTGTGTACAGCGACGATCCTAAGTTCCAAACCACTCGCGAACACTTTGCAATGAAAAACAACACATTGCCAAGCCAAGAAGCGCGTGAAAAACTGTTCAACTTCTTCTTCTGGACTTCTTGGTCTGCTTCGACCAACCGTCCTGACGAGAACTTCACTTACACCAACAACTGGCCGCACGAGCCTTTGATCAACAACGTACCGACTACTGAAAACTACATGTGGTCCTTCACCAGCGTGGTATTGTTGCTGATGGGTATCGGCTTGCTGATGTGGGGTTACTCTTTCTTGACCAAACACGAAGAGGTTGAAGTACCTACCGAGGATCCTATTTCCAAAGTACAACTGACTCCTTCTCAAAAAGCGTTGGGCAAATATGTATTCCTGACTGTTACGCTGTTTGTCGTACAAGTACTGTTGGGTGGTTTGACTGCTCACTATACTGTCGAAGGTCAAGGCTTCTACGGTATCGATACCGCACTGGGCTTTGAAATGGCCGACTGGTTCCCATATGCGTTGACCCGTACTTGGCACATCCAATCCGCTATTTTCTGGATTGCAACCGGCTTCCTGACAGCAGGTCTGTTCTTGGCTCCGATTGTGAACGGCGGTAAAGATCCTAAATTCCAACGTGCCGGTGTGAACTTCCTGTACATCGCCCTGTTCATCGTAGTCGGTGGTTCTTATGCAGGTAACTTCTTTGCTTTGACCCACATCATTCCGCCTGAGCTGAACTTCTGGTTCGGTCACCAAGGTTACGAATACTTGGATCTGGGTCGCTTCTGGCAACTGTTGCTGATGGTCGGCTTGCTGTTGTGGCTGTTCCTGATGCTGCGTTGTACTGTCTCTGCCTTTAAAGAAAAAGGTACAGACAAAAACCTGTTGGCTATCTTCGTAGCTTCTATGGTCGGTGTGGGTGTGTTCTATGCTCCTGGCCTGTTCTACGGTGAAAAATCTCCAATCGCTGTGATGGAATACTGGCGTTGGTGGGTGGTTCACCTGTGGGTAGAAGGTTTCTTCGAAGTGTTCGCTACTGCCGCCTTTGCATTCATCTTCTACAACATGGGCTTTGTCCGCCGTAGTACTGCTACTGCTTCTACTTTGGCTGCTGCTGCCATCTTCATGTTGGGTGGTATTCCAGGTACATTGCACCACTTGTACTTCTCCGGCTCTACCTCTGCTTCTATGGCAATCGGTGCATGTTTCTCCGCTTTGGAAGTTGTACCTTTGGTTCTGCTGGGTCGTGAAGCTTACGAACACTGGTCTTACCAACACCTGTCCGACTGGGCGAAACGTCTGCGTTGGCCTCTGATGTGCTTCGTAGCAGTTGCCTTCTGGAACATGATTGGTGCCGGCGTATTCGGCTTCCTGATTAACCCGCCGATTTCCCTGTTCTACATCCAAGGTCTGAACACTACTGCAGTTCACGCTCACGCGGCTCTGTTCGGTGTGTACGGTTTCTTGGCTCTGGGCTTCGTATTGCTGGTTGCACGTTACCTGAAACCTAATGCTCAATTTGACGACAAACTGATGACTTGGGCATTCTGGCTGTTGAACGGCGGCCTGGTGGGTATGATTGCCATCAGCCTGTTGCCGGTCGGCGTGATTCAAGCTTATGCTTCTATCACTCACGGTCTGTGGTATGCACGTAGCGAAGAATTCCTGCAAATGGAAATTCTGGATACCCTGCGTTGGGTTCGTACCGCTGCTGACTTGATCTTTATCGGTGGTGCTGTCTGCGTTGCTATCCAAGCTACCAAAATCGTATTCAGCCGCGATAAATAATCTTAAGCTGAATTAAATCGAAGGCCGTCTGAAAAGTTTTCAGACGGCCTTTCTGTTATAATTTCAATATTCTTAAATCGACAAGACAAAACATTATGTTTAAGCAAGCTGCTCAAGAGCTGACCACTGTTCGCGATTTGTTGCGTTTCGCCGTCAGCCGTTTTAATGATGCCGGACTGTTTTTCGGACACGGAAGCGATAATGCCCATGACGAGGCAGCCTATCTGATTTTGCACACTTTGAATCTGCCGTTGGATACGTTGGAGCCTTATTTGGATGCCAAATTGTTGCAAAGTGAGAAGGAAGAGGTATTGTCCATTCTCGAACGCCGCGCAGTGGAGCATATTCCTGCCGCGTATCTGACGCATCAGGCATGGCAGGGTGAGTTTGATTTTTATGTTGATGAGCGCGTTATCGTGCCTCGTTCTTTCATTTACGAATTGCTGGGCGACGGTATCCGTCCTTGGATTGAACATGATGAGTTGGTACATCGAGCTTTGGATTTGTGTACCGGTAGCGGCTGTTTGGCCATTCAAATGGCGCATCACTATCCCGACGCACAAATCGATGCCGTTGATTTGAGCTTGGATGCGCTGGAAGTGGCCGCCATCAATATTGAAGATTATGGCTTGGAAGACCGTATCAGCTTGGTGCATACCGATTTGTTTGAAGGTTTGGATGAAACTTATGACTTAATCGTTTCCAATCCGCCTTATGTCGATGCGGAATCTGTGGAAGCGTTACCTGATGAATACCTACATGAGCCGGAATTGGCTTTGGGTAGCGGCGAAGATGGTTTGGACGCTACGCGTCAAATCATTCTGCAAGCGGCAAAATATTTGAATCCCAAAGGTGTATTGTTAGTTGAAATCGGCCACAACCGCGAAGTCTTGGAAGCGGCTTATCCGGAATTGCCGTTTACTTGGTTGGAAACCAGCGGAGGCGATGGGTTTGTATTCTTGTTGACCCGCGAGCAATTATTGGGTGAAGAGTAGTTTATTTTG
>NZ_CATNVN010000051.1:0-11747 GCF_951230505.1 uncultured Neisseria sp. | reverse complement strand
GGCCTTTGCCGGATACGATGATGTAAACGTCTTCATTGCCGGTATGTTTGTGTTGGCCGATGGAAGCGCCCGGCGGTAATGTAAGCCAGCCGATTTCCTTGAATGCGTCTTGGTCGGCGGTTTGATGGCGCGTGAAGGCAAAGCTGCCGAGCAACGGGCCTTGGCCTCCGGCTGCGTTTTCGCGGTTCCATTCTGCTAAGTCGGCTTTTTTGTACACTTGGATGCTGCGGTCGGTGGGGGTGGTTTGTTCGGCAGCTTGCGCGCTTATGGATGTGCCGAGCAGAAGGGCAACAGATAATGCGGCAAATAGTGGTTTCATGGTGGTTCTCCGTTTGTCAGGTTGAGTCAGATAATGCGGATTCCGTTTTCAGACGGCCTGCGGGGTTGAAATGTGTAACCCCGCAGGCTTCCCCCAAAGATTTATTTCACATTGCGCAAATAGTTCAACAATAAAGGAACAGGACGGCCGGTAGCGCCTTTTTCACCGCCGGATTTCCATGCAGTACCTGCGATATCAAGGTGTGCCCATGGATAGTCTTCGGTAAAGTAAGACAGGAATGTTGCGGCGGTAATCGTGCCTGCACCCGGCGTGCCGATGTTTGGAATGTCGGCAAAGTTGGATTTGAGTTGGTCTTTGTAGGTTTCAAAGAGCGGCAGTTGCCATGCTTTGTCATCCACGTTGCGGGAAGCGGCCAGCAGGCTGTCGACCAAATCTTGATTGTTGCCCATTACGCCGCTGACGTCATGACCCAGGGCGATAATGCACGCGCCGGTCAGGGTGGCGACGTCGATGACGGCTTTGGGTTTGAATTGTTCGGCGTAAGTGAGCGCGTCGCACAAAATCAGACGGCCTTCGGCATCGGTGTTCAACACTTCGATGGTCAAACCTTTCATGCTTTTCACGACGTCGCCCGGTTTGTTGGCCGCGCCGGAAGGCATGTTTTCACAAGTGGCGACGATGGCAATCAGGTTGATCGGCAGTTGCAGTTTGACGGCGGCGCAGAAGGTGCTGATGACGGTTGCCGCGCCACACATGTCGAACTTCATTTCGTCCATGTTCAGGCCGGGTTTGAGGGAAATGCCGCCGGTGTCGAAGGTAATGCCTTTGCCGACCAATACCACAGGCGCGGCTTCTTTGTCGGCTGCACCGAAATAGCTCAGTTCGACCAAATATGGATCTTCGACGCTGCCTTTGGCGACAGACCAGAACGAACCCATGTTTTCTTTGATGTAGTCTTTTTCAATGATTTTGGCGTGTGCGCCCAATTTTTCGGCTTCGGCTTTGGCGGTACGCGCGAGGAATTCAGGCGTACATTCGTTTGGTGCGGCATTGCCCAAGTCGCGGCAGAGGCTTTGTCCGTAAACTTGCGCTTCGGCAACGCGCAGGGCTTCTTTGACGGCGGCTTCGTGTGCGCTGTGGAACACGGCTTCTGCAAATTTGGCCGGTTTGGCTTCTTTTTTGTAGCGGTCGAAACGGTAGGCGGCATTGCCGAACGCAATTGCAAACGCTTCGGCAACGGCAGCGGCTTGCGCTTCTTCAAAGGCGTGAATGTCCACATTAACCGTTTCTTGATTTTGCGCCCATTTGGCGGCTTCGGTTGCGGCTTTGTTCAATGCGGCGCGGTCGGTTTTTTCGAGGCGGGCAACGGCAATGGCTTGCAAACCGTTGTCCGTCGGGATTTTGGTGTCGGCGAAATTTTGACCTTCTTCAAGGGAAGCGAAGAGGGCGAGGGCAGTCGGGTTGCTCAGTTGTGATGCTTCGGCGCAGACAAATAATTGCGCACCTGCCTGTTGAGCCTGCAAAGTTTCGGCTTTTGTGCTAAATTTCACGTTTATTCTCCTGATTGGAACGGTTGTCGGTTGTTCAGACGGCCTGTTGACCAACCGTCCGAACAGATGAAAATCATTGTACTCCATTTGTGTCATGCCGTCTGAAGCCTTATTAATAAATATAGGTTTCCCATAAACCGTATACCACGCTCAATCTTATGATTTACCAAAGAAACTTTATTAAAGAACTTTCCTTTACCGCCGTCGGCATCTTTGTCGTTCTCTTGGCGGTATTGGTGTCCACGCAGGCCATCAACCTGCTTGGCCGTGCAGCCGACGGGCGTGTCGCCATCGATGCCGTGCTGGCCTTGGTCGGCTTCTGGGTAATCGGCATGACCCCGCTTTTGCTGGTGTTGACCGCATTTATCAGTACGTTGACCGTATTGACCCGCTACTGGCGCGACAGCGAGATGTCGGTTTGGCTCTCTTGCGGATTGGCATTGAAACAATGGATACGCCCGGTCATGCAGTTTGCCGTGCCGTTTGCCATTTTGATTGCCGTCATGCAGCTTTGGGTAATGCCGTGGGCAGAGTTGCGCAGCCGTGAATATGCCGAAATTTTGAAGCAGAAGCAGGAGTTGTCTTTGGTGGAAGCCGGCGAGTTTAATAGCTTGGGCAAGCGCAACGGCAGGGTTTATTTTGTCGAAACCTTCGATACCGAATCCGGCATCATGAAAAACCTCTTCCTGCGCGAGCAGGATAAAAACGGCAACGACAACATCGTTTTTGCCAAAGAGGGCAATTTTTCGCTGACCGACAACAAACGCACGCTTGAATTACGCGACGGCTACCGTTACAGCGGTACGCCCGGCAAAGCCGATTACAACCGCGTTTCTTTCCAGCACCTCAGCCTGATTATCAGCACCACGCCCAAACTCATCGACCCTGTTTCACACCGCCGCACCATCCCGACATCCCAGCTCATCGGCAGCAGCAACCCGCAACATCAGGCGGAATTGATGTGGCGCATCTCGCTGACTGTCAGCGTTTTGTTGTTGTGCCTGCTTGCCGTGCCGCTTTCCTATTTCAATCCGCGCAGCGGCCATACCTACAATATCTTGATTGCCATCGGTTTGTTTTTGGTTTACCAAAACGGGCTGACCTTCCTGCGCAATGCCGTGGAAGACGGCAAAATCCATTTCTGGCTCGGACTGCTGCCTATGCACATCATCATGTTTGTGATTGCCGTCGTCCTGCTGCGCGTGCGCAGTATGCCTAGCCAACCCTTCTGGCAGGCGGTTGCCAAAAGTCTGACATTGAAAGGCGGAAAATGAACCTGATTTCACGTTACATCATCCGTCAAATGGCGGTTATGGCGGTTTACGCCCTCCTTGCCTTCCTCGCTTTGTACAGCTTTTTTGAAATCATCAACGAAGTCGGTGATCTTGGAAAAGGCAGCTATAACGGTGCAAAATTGGGGCAGTATGTTTTCATGCAGATGCCTGCGCGCGCATATGAACTGATGCCGCTTGCCGTTTTGATCGGCGGCCTGATTTCCCTCAGCCAACTGGCTTCCGGCAGCGAGCTGACCGTTATCAAAGCCAGCGGCATGAGCACCAAAAAGCTGCTGTTGATTCTGTCGCAGTTCGGTTTGATTTTCGCCATTGCCACCGTTGCGCTTGGCGAATGGGTTGCCCCCACGCTGAGCCAAAAAGCCGAAAACATTAAAGCCGCTGCGATCAACGGCAAAATCAGTACCGGCAATACCGGCCTTTGGCTGAAAGAAAAAAACAGCATTATCAATGTGCGCGAAATGTTGCCCGACCATACGCTTTTGGGCATCAAAATTTGGCAGCGCAACGATAAAAACGAACTGACTCAAGCGGCAGAAGCCGAATCAGCGGTTTTGAATCCAGATGGCAGCTGGCAGTTGAAAAACATCCGCCGCAGCATATTGGGCGAAGATAAAGTCAAGGTTTCTACTGCCGCAGAGGAAAACTGGCCGATTTCCGTCAAGCGTAACCTGATGGATGTATTGCTCGTCAAGCCCGACCAAATGTCTGTCGGCGAATTGACCACCTACATCGACCATCTGGAAAAAAACAACCAAAATACCCAAGTCTATGCCATCGCATGGTGGCGCAAGCTGGTGTATCCCGTAGCCGCATGGGTGATGGCGCTTGTTGCCTTCGCCTTTACGCCGCAAACCACGCGCCACGGCAATATGGGCTTGAAACTTTTCGGCGGTATCTGTCTCGGTTTGCTGTTCCACTTTGCCGGACGGCTCTTCGGCTTTACCAGCCAGTTGTACGGTGTGCCGCCGTTTTTGGCAGGCGCATTGCCGACGGTTTTGTTTGCACTGTTGGCGGTGTATCTGATACGCCGTCAGGAAAAAAGATAAGGCAAAATAAACTTCAGGCCGTCTGAAAGGCAATCTTCAGACGGCCTGAGTATTTTGTGTGCAAAAAACAAAATGCTAAAGTAAAATAATATCTTTCCAAACCAATGCGGCTATTGAAAATGTCCCAAACCATCTGCTTGAATATGATCGTCAAAAACGAAGCGGCAATCATCGAAGAAACACTGGCCAACATCACCAACCACATCAAACTTGACTACTATGTCATTAGCGACACCGGCTCGACCGATGATACCGTCGGCGTGATCCGCCGCTTTTTCGATGCAAAGGGCATCGCAGGCGAGATTCATCATGATGGTTGGCAAAATTTTGCATACAACCGCAATCAGGCGTTGAAACACGCAAAAGGCAAAACCGATTATGTGTTGATTTTTGATGCGGACGACCGCTTTGAAGGCAAATTGGAATTGCCCGAGCTGACCGCCGACCGCTACCGCCTCCGCATGCGAAATGCCATGGGCAGCGTGGTTTACTACCGTCCGCTGTTGTTGCGTAATGACGGTACATTCTATTGGCGCGGCGTGTTGCACGAATTTATCGAAACCGACAAACAAGATACCAGCGAAGCCACGCTTCATGGCGACTATACGGTTCTCAGCGGCCGTTTCGGCGCACGCAGCAATATGGCGAACAAGTACCTGCTTGACGCCGTTTCTTTGGAAAAAGCGTTTTATAGCCCCGAAGATGAAGACCTGAAACCGCGTTACGCCTTTTATGCGGCGCGTTCTTATTGGGATTCCGATATGCCCGAGCGTGCAAGCGAATGGTTTAAAAAACGCATCGAGTTGGGCGGTTGGATAGAGGAAGTGACGGTTTCTTACCAACAGCTGGGCGAGTGCTACAAATTAATGGGCAAACGCGATGAAGCCTTGGCAACTTGGTTGGCAGGCTACGATTACAACCCGCACCGCGCCGAGTGCCTCTACCTTGCGCAAACCATGCTGCGTCAGGAAGGAAAATACCGCATTTCCCATGCAATCGGCCTGATGGCGAAACGTATCCCGTTCCCGAAAGACGATATTCTTTTTGTCCAAAGCAATGTTTATCAGTTGGACATCGATTATGAATTGTCGGTTACCGCTTATGCGGCCGGCGATTTGCGTCAAGGCTATGAGTCTTGCCGACACTTGCTCTTGCTGAATGTACGCGAGGAATTGACCACGGTGACCATGCAAAATATGTGGCTCTACCGCGAACACGCGCAAACCGAAACGCGCGAAGTATTGGAGCAGCTGGTGGCCGTCATGCAGCCTTATGCCGTGCAAGGCGGACGTTTGGCAGAAGTGGCCGAATATTTCGCCGATATTTTGAAAAACCGTTAATCAGCACTTTGACCCAGCCGTCAGGCCGTCTGAAAGGAAATTTTTTGAGCAAGCGCAATCTGTTTTCCGTCGATAAATCTTTGGAAAAGCCCGAACGCGTCCTCTTGGTCGGCGTGATGCTGACGGCGGACTATTCCGGTGCAAACGAAACGCGCGAACGCGGCTTTCAGACGGCTTTGACCGAAGCGGCAGAATTGGTGGGCGCGGCCGGCGGCGATTTGGTTTCTATCGAAACTTCACGCCGCGATAAACCGCATCCGGCTTTGTTTGTCGGTACGGGCAAGGCGGAAGAGTTGGCGGCAGTGGTCAAGCAGCATGATGTCGGGCTGGTCGTGTTTAACCACGAACTCACGCCGACACAAGAGCGTAATCTGGAAAAAGAGCTTCAATGCCGTGTCCTCGACAGAGTGGGTTTGATTTTGGCAATTTTTGCCAAACGCGCCCAATCGCAGGAAGGTAAGTTGCAGGTGGAGCTGGCTCAGTTGAACCATTTGAGCGGACGGCTGGTACGCGGTTATGGACACCTGCAAAGTCAGAAGGGCGGTATCGGCTTGAAAGGGCCGGGCGAAACCCAGTTGGAAACCGACCGCCGTTTAATCGGACAAAAAATCACGGCATTGAAAAAACAGCTTGCCGATGTCCGCAAACAACGCGCCACGCGCCGCAAATCGCGCATGAGCGGCCGTCTGAAAACCTTTGCCATTGTCGGCTATACCAACGCCGGGAAATCCAGCCTGTTCAACCGCTTGACCAAAGCAGACGTATTGGCGAAAGACCAGTTGTTCGCCACTTTGGATACCACTGCGCGACGGCTTTTCCTGTCGCATGAGGCGAGCGTGATTTTGACCGATACCGTCGGCTTCGTCCGCGATTTGCCGCACAAGCTGGTATCGGCGTTTTCCGCTACTTTGGAAGAGACGGCGATGGCGGATGTGCTACTGCACGTCGTTGATGCGTCCAATCCCGATTTTGAACGGCAAATGGACGATGTCAACGAAGTCTTGGAAGAAATCGGCGCGCATGAAATTCCGCAATTGGTGGTGTACAACAAAATCGATTTGCTGCCGTCGGGTATGCGTGAAGCAGGCATTTTGCGCGACAACTCTGGGCAGGCCGTCGGCGTGAATGTTTCCGTTGCCGAAAGTTTGGGCTTGGATGGTTTGCGCGAAGCGATGATTGAATTGGCCGTACAGCCAAATACTTGATGTTTAAATGAAACAAGGCCGTCTGAATATTCAGACGGCCTTACCGTAAAATTCTAAATCTGAGGATTATGCCGACAGAGGGCTTTTCTTTTTGAACACGCTTTCGTAAAGCATCCAAGCGGCGAGGCTCAGGTATACGGTGCTGGACAAAATGCCGATAACGGCGAAGATAGGCATAAGGCGATCAATCATGGTGAGGTTTCCCAATAAGTTAGTTTTATAAGTAAATGTGTGTTTTTTGATTTCCGTCTTCGCGGAATGCCTAAAGTATGCTGCTCAAATGGATTGAGGTCAATAAAAAATGTATTAGGATTTTTAAAAAAGTTCCATTTTTACATTAAAATAATTGGAAGTTTTTAAAGATAAACGGTATTTATATGTTACCGTTCATCGTTTGATGAACGGTCAATACTTTGTTTTCCATATTTTTTACAAAGTCCGACAGCCTGTTAGTTCAAAATTGAATGAAAAGAGGCGAAAAAACGCTTTTTGCTAAAATGTAACACCCTGGGACGGTTGTTTCAGGCCGTCTGAAAAATAAATCGAACACATGATGACATCTCCCACACATCCCCAAAAAAACTGCTTCCATTGCGGACTTGAAGTCCCGGATCATCTGCATTTGACGGTTCGTTTTGAAGACGAAGAACACGAAACCTGTTGCGCCGGTTGCCAAGCGGTGGCGCAGAGTATTATTGATGCCGGTTTGGGCAATTATTACAAACAGCGTACTGCAGATGCGGAAAAATCCGAATTGCCGCCACCGGAAGTGTTGTCGCAATTAAAGCTATATGATTTGCCCGAAGTGCAGGCTGATTTTGTCGAGGTCGGCGCAGGGGATGAGCGCGAGGCGGTGTTGATGCTGGGCGGCATTACCTGCGCCGCGTGTGTGTGGCTGATTGAGCAACAGTTGTTGCGCATGAAGGGCGTGGTGCGCGTGGATTTGAATTACAGTACCCACCGCTGCCGCGTGGTGTGGGACAGCGCCCATATCGAATTGTCGGATATTTTGCTGAAAATCCGCCAAACCGGTTATACCGCCGCGCCTTATGATGCGCAAAAAATCGAAGTGCAGGCGCAGAAAGAGCGCAAGCAGTTTATCGTCAGATTGGCCGTAGCCGGCTTGGGTATGATGCAGACGATGATGTTTGCCCTGCCGACTTATTTTTACGGCGGCGACATCGAGCCGCTTTATTTGGAAATCCTGCATTGGGGCGGCTTTTTGATGGTGTTGCCCGTTGTGTTTTACAGCGCGTTGCCGTTTTACCGCGGCGCATGGCGCGACTGGAAAAACCGCCGTGTCGGCATGGATACGCCGATTGCCATTGCCATTGTGATGACCTTTATTGCGGGTATTTACAGCTTGGCCACCAACGCAGGGCAGGGCATGTATTTTGAATCCATCGCCATGCTGCTGTTTTTCCTATTGGGTGGGCGTTTTATGGAACAGATTGCCCGACGCAAAGCAGGCGATGCTGCGGAGCGGTTGGTCAAACTGGTTCCGGCATTCTGCCACCGTTTGCCGGCTTATCCGGAAAGCGAAGCCATCGAGGAAGCCGCGGTCGTCCGCCTCAATATCGGTGATACGATTGTTGTGAAACCCGGCGAAGTCATTCCGGTGGACGGTACGGTTTTATCCGGTGAGAGCGAAGTTAACGAAGCCATGTTGACCGGCGAAAGCCTGCCCATCGTGAAAAGGCCGTCTGAAAAAGTAACCGCCGGCACGCTCAACACCAGCAGCCCTTTAATCATCCGCACCGACCATACCGGCGGCAACACGCGCCTGTCCCATATCGTCAAACTGCTCGACCGCGCGCTGGCGCAAAAACCGCGTGCCGCCGAGTTGGCCGAGAAATACGCGTCCAGTTTTGTATTTGGCGAACTCTTGCTTGCGATTCCTGTTTTTATCGGCTGGGCTTGGTATGCAGATGCACACACCGCCTTATGGATTACCGTTGCCCTGCTGGTCATTACCTGTCCGTGTGCCTTGTCGCTTGCCACGCCGACCGCGCTGGCCGCTTCTACCGGTGCGCTTGCCAAAGACGGCATTCTCATCAGCGGCAAACAAAGCCTGGAAACGCTTGCCCAAATTGACGATGTCGTGTTCGATAAAACCGGTACGCTGACCAAAGGGCAGCTTTCCGTCAGCCGTATGTTGTCAGCAGGCCGTCTGAACGAAGTCCAAGCCCTTGCTATCGCCCAGGCATTGGAACAGCAATCCGAACACCCCATCGCCCGTGCCATTTTGAACCATACGCTTTCAGACGGCCCTGTATCCGCGCTTGATGTGAAAGTGCAGCAACGGGTCAACCGTATCGGACACGGCGTCAGCGCGCAAATCGAATTTGATGGCGAAATCCAAGTTTGGGCTTTGGGCAAAGCAGCGTTTGTTTCGGAAATTGCCGGTAATCTGCCTGAAGCATTTGCCCATATCGACCATACAGGCGGCATTATTTTCTTGGGCAATCAAAGCGGTTTTCAGACGGCCTTTTTGCTGGAAGACCAAATCAAAGACAGCGCCGCTGAAATGTTGCAAAACCTGAAACAACACGGCATCCGTCTGCACCTTTTAAGCGGCGACCGTCAAGCTGCCGTAGCCCAAGTCGCGCAAGAGCTGGGATTGGATGCTTATTGCGCCGAAGCCACGCCTGAAGACAAGCTGGCTTATGTGGAAAATCTGCAAAAACAAGGACGTAAAGTCATGATGATCGGCGACGGTATCAACGATGCCCCCGTCCTCGCTCAAGCCGACGTGTCGACAGCCGTGGCCACGAGTGCCGATGTGGCGCGAGACGGTGCCGATGTGGTTTTGCTCAATGATGATTTGAACGTTTTGCCCGTGATGATGGAACAGGCACGCCGTACCCATCAAATCATCCGCCAAAACCTGACTTGGGCGAGCGCATACAATCTGGTTGCCGTTCCGCTGGCCGTGTTTGGTTACGTTACCCCGTGGATCGCCGCGCTCGGCATGAGTTTCAGCTCACTGCTGGTGTTGGGCAATGCCTTGAGATTGTTGAAAACCAAAAAGGCCGTCTGAAAACGGCCAATTCATTGCTCAAACGAAAGAATACGCCATGCCTAAAGCCACTTTTTATACACACGTCGCCCAGCCGGCTGCCTTTGCCTGCCGCCTGATTGCGCGCGCCATACGCGATGGCGGGCAGATTTTGGTGTGGTCGGATTCTGTTGCGGCCATGCAGCAACTAGACGTTGATTTATGGCAGCAGATTCCCGAAAGCTTTATTCCGCATGAAGTTTGGCTGCCTACCGACCCCATGCCGTCTGAAACGCCGGTATTGCTTGCGTTTGGAAATGCATTGCCGAATATTCCGCAGGATTGCACGGTTTTAAACCTGTCTGCCGATTTCTGGAGCCAAGCTCCGGCCATTCCAAACCGTATCCTTGAAATTGTGGGCAACAGCTTAGAAGATTTGGCCGAAGCCCGAGACCGTTTCCAAGCGTATCGTCAGAGTGGATTCGAGATTGAGCATTTTTCGAGAGAAGGGAAGGATTGAGTGTTGAAGATATTCAAGGCCGTCTGAATATAAACAAAGGGACATTTTGTTGATGTCCCTTTATTTTTTAGATTGATTATCGGAAGGCTTCGCGCCATATGCCATAAAATATGAGACAACAGCAGAAAGAGTAGAAATAGCGGAAAAAGCGTTCGAAAAGGGAAGTATTGGCAAGATACCATTGAACAGACTGATGGTGGTGTTGGGGATTTTTGAGGATTAAGTTGGGGAAACGGACAATCGAAGGTACGGCAAGCAAGTCAAATAGATTGAGGAAGACTGTAACCAATAATGAAAAACCGATTGTCTCATGAAATACGTCGAATGGCTGCAATAACAGGGTGTGTGCAAATAGGGAGGTCAGGGCAGATTTGTTGGACATCCATAAATAAAACAGCCCTCCGATAGACAGGTAAAGCGCAAACCGGGCCCATATGGATAGTTTGCGTGGCAAATAAAGGATGAAGAATAAGTTGAGCAGGATAAAGAAAATAGGAAAAACTGATTTCATGGGTTTGTTTGCTTACAGTTTGGTATTTAAAGCTGCTAAAGGAAACGCATCATTGATTGTATGAAGGGCTGCCTTAGAAAAAGACAGTCTGAAAAGGCCATTCTATTTTAGGCCGTCTAAAAAAGATTTGCGTAAGGGCAAGGGTTTCAGACGGCCTTAAGTCTTTTTGAGATCAAAATCTGATGGTTCAGGGTTCGGTTTTTGAGGCCGCGTTGGTGAAATAGCGGTTGGATACCGGATTGAAGATAAGGAGCAGCAAAACAGGGTGGAGAATGGATTGAATAATGATTTGTTGAGAACTATAGCTCGCCATATCGCTATACGCCATGATTAGCGAAGCGGCCGCCAGCACAATAGCCAGCCAACGGGCAGAACGGTTGCCTGAAAGCAGACCGACGGCAATAAATACCGGTAAGGAAAGGAGGATGAAGTATAGGGGCATAGACAGCCACCAAGGCAGGAAAGGGAATGCCAAGGCTGCAACTTCTATCAGTAAATCGCCCGAATAAATCGCAAGAGCAACAGTGGTAAAGCAGACAAGGGCAGTTAGGATGAAATAGAGAGCTGCGGCGATGGTAACAGGGACTGGACGTTTCATGTAATAAAAGCCTTGGACAGAATATCGAGGATCAGGATTAAAATCTGTATCGGCCAAACCTTGTTATTGAAGGCGATGGCCGTCTAAAAGCAGGCTATTCGTCTTTCTCAAATGAAGAAAGCTTGATAATGGCAGGCTGGAAGACTGCAATCAAATAGAGCATGATAGGGAGGATGAGATACGCAAAAGGAATATCTGCGCGAAATAGTGCAATCAGAAAGGCAAGGTATAAGGTCAGCAGGGCAAGGAAAATAACGCTCTTTTTCCATGTCGCTTGGCGGATTTCTTTTGCAGTCGGCTGCTTATAGCGGACTTTTTTGTGGCAGGTCGGGCACTCTTTAATGCTTTTCAGTCCTTTGAATGCACTACCCCGAATCAGATTGGAACAATGAGGACAAGAAAAT
>NZ_CATNVN010000050.1:0-11978 GCF_951230505.1 uncultured Neisseria sp. | reverse complement strand
GTGCCGATGGGGACGGGCGCGTTGCGGATAATCCATTCGCGCGTTTCGTGGATGTGCGCGCCGGTGGACAAATCCATAATCGTATCCGCGCCCCAACGCAGCGACCACACCATTTTTTCGACTTCTTCGGTC
Source organism: uncultured Neisseria sp. (assembly GCF_951230505.1). Taxonomy (NCBI): domain Bacteria; kingdom Pseudomonadati; phylum Pseudomonadota; class Betaproteobacteria; order Neisseriales; family Neisseriaceae; genus Neisseria; species uncultured Neisseria sp. The sequence continues at coordinate 11,846 of NZ_CATNVN010000050.1, read as the reverse complement.
AGGCTGGAGGTAACGGCGGAGTTGCCCAAGTTGCCGTTGATTTTGACGCGGAAGTTGCGGCCGATAATCATCGGTTCGAGTTCGGGGTGGTTGATGTTGGCGGGGATAATCGCGCGTCCGGCGGCGATTTCTCGGCGCACGAATTCGGGCGTGATTTGGTCGGGATGAGTCGGGATGTTCGCGCCGAAACTTTGCCCTGCGTGTTGTTTCAAGAGTTTGGCGTATTCAGGCCGTCTGAAAAGCTCGTCCAGCTTCATGCGTTCGCGTATGGCGACAAACTCCATTTCGGGCGTGATGATGCCTTGTCGGGCGTAGTGAAGCTGGGTTACGTTGCGGCCTGCTTTGGCGCGGCGCGGACGGGTGATTTGGTTGAAGCGCAGATGGGCGGTTTTCGGATCGTGCGCGCGTTCGGTGCCGTATTCGCTGGAAAGCTTGGGCAGGATTTCTGTGTCGCCGCGTTCGTCCAGCCATGCGGTGCGGACGTGCGGCAGCCCTTGTTTCAGGTCGATGTGTGCCGCCGGATCGCCGTATGCGCCGCTGGTGTCGTACACCGGAATCGGCGGATTGGTTTCCGTACCTTGCGCCGTGTAGGTGTCGTCCTGACGGATTTCGCGCAAAGGCACGCGGATGTCGGCGCGGCTGCCCGGGATATAGACGCGGTCGGAGTTGGGATATTGGAAGCGGATGCCGATGTCTTCGCTCAAGTCGGAAAGACGGCGCGCCTCATCGCCGGTTTTTTTAGCGGTAGTCATAAAAATTGCTCCTGTTTCTCGGTTATGAAATGGAAACAGGAGCATTGCTTTTTTTCAGACGGCCTTGCGGATATCTTCAATCGACCGTCTAAAATCACATTTGCCGAAACTCCCCACGCAGGTATTATCCTGTTCGGGTGTAAAGGGTATTTCTCAGCCGCTCGGTTTGAAAGCAGCACCCCTGTTTCTTTATTAACGAAAATTAAACCACGCGGCCGGTTTTTTGTAAAGCAACGTTTGGATATTTTCTGTCAAAAACGCTTGACAGCAATTCCGCCTTTCTGTATAGTTACAACTTCTGACGCGGGATGGAGCAGCATGGTAGCTCGTCGGGCTCATAACCCGAAGGTCGTAGGTTCGAATCCTGCTCCCGCAACCAAATATAAAAATCCCCTGCAATCGCAGGGGATTTTGCTTTATGCGGCATGTGTTGCGAATTGCGGATGAATTGATGGAAAGGCCGTCTGAACCATTGGGTTTCAGACGGCCTTTTGCTGTCTTGCGGCGGGGTTTGGGTAAAAATGCGACAGACTTTTTTCAGACGGCCTCTTCCGATTTGGGCTTGTTGTCGTTGCGTAGGTGTTCTTTCAGGCGCTGCAATTCTTTTTTGTCCAACCATTTATTTCGCGAACGTTGCAACAGGATCACCAATGCGGCGATTTCGTTACGCATATTGGTGCTGAGCCAGAGGAAGCCTTGCCAGTCGTAATGCAGGCGGGCGGCCGGTTTGCTTAGTTCGGTATTGAGCGAAGTATCGATGCGGATGCGGCGGGCGTAGTGGCCTTTGATGAGGCGGACGGTCAGGCGCAGTTCGCGTTGGAGTTGGTTGAAGTGGCGGTCGAGCAGGCGGATTTCACTTTCGTTGAGCGTGGGCGCGCGCAGTTTGGCGGCGGTGGTCAGGAGCAGCTCGGTGGTGTTGACGATTTTGCGGTGGGCATGCTGCATGGCTTCCATCATATTGTTGCTGATGTGGCTTTCGCCGGATGTGGCGGCCAGATGACTGCGGCTTTTGACCATGCGGGCGTTGATTTGGCGCATTTTAATCATGTTTTGTTCCAAACGCTCGCGCGTCATGCGTTTGCCGTTGCTGATTTCGGCAATCATTTTGGCGCAGTCGGTGAGGTTGTCGGCAAGCATGAAGCGCCACATGAGCGTGGAGCGCAGGGGCAGGAGTTTGGCGGCGGCAATGGCGATGGCGGCACCAATCAAAACGTTCATGGCGCGCATCAGGCCGCTGTCGAGCCAGTGGTGGCTGCTGTCGCCGATGAGCATACACATGGTCAAACCGGCAAGCATGGCGACATAGCCGTTTTTGCCGACCGCAGACCAACCGGCTACTGCGCTGGCGGCACCGATAATCAGATAGAAGAAAATGCCGTCTTGCAAATAATGCTGGTTCAACCATAAAACGGCCAAACCGACGCCCAAACCGATGGCCGTGCCGAGCATGCGTTCGACTGCTTTGGAGTAAATCGCGCCTTGGAATTGCAGCATGCCGAGGACGACAAAGACGGTCATGCCGATCCACTCGCCGTGTTGCAGATGGAAGACTTTGGCCAACAGGGTGGAAAACACGATTGCCAAGCCGAGGCGGAAGGCGTGGATATGGCGGCGATAGCGGTAGCGTTCGTAGGCGTTGAGCCAGCGTTCGGAAAAATGGAGGCGTTCGGATTGGGCAGGCATGTTGTGAAACGTATGGGTATGTGGGGATATAAATTATAACTGATTGGTAAAGCAGATGAAATTTGAACTGCTCCCCAACGGTTTGTCCTATTGCGGATTTTATCTGCCGCAAGCGGATATAATGGCGGCTTTGAATCAGACAGGCGGTGAAGAAATGGCGACGGTTTTAAGCGCAGGCGTGGACGAGGCGGGACGCGGCCCTTTGGTCGGCAGTGTATTTGCGGCGGCAGTGATTTTGCCGGAACATTTTGACCTGCCGGGTTTGACCGACTCAAAAAAACTGAGCGAAAAAAAGCGCGATATGTTGGCGCAGATGATTAAGGAACAGGCGGTCGCGTGGAGTATTGCCTTTGCCGACCCTGACGAAATCCTGCAACTGAACATCTTGCACGCAACCATGGCCGCGATGAAGCGCGCCATCGAGGGGCTGTCGGTCGTACCCGACAAAGTGTGGATAGACGGCAACCGCATTCCGAAAGATTTGAATGTCCCTGCCGAAGCCGTGGTCAAAGGCGACAGCAAAATCATCGAAATTTCCGCCGCTTCGGTTTTAGCCAAAACCGCGCGAGATGCGGAAATGTATGAATTGGCGAAACGCTATCCGCAATACGGGTTTGACCGGCACAAAGGCTACGGCACGGCGCAACATTTGGCCGCCTTGAAACAATACGGCGTCTTGCCGGAACACCGCCGCGATTTCGCACCGGTCAAAACCTTATTGGCACAAGGCAATCTGTTTGAGGAATGAAAGCACATCAAAAGGCCGTCTGAAAGATTTCAGACGGCCTTATTTTTGGAAAAGTATTATTTCAACGCAGCCAAACACTCTTTAATCAACTCAGGGCCGCGATAAATCAAACCGCTGTACACCTGAACCGCACTGGCGCCCAAGCGGATTTTTTCTGCTGCGTTCGCGCCGTTCATAATGCCGCCGACGCCGATAATTGGCAGCTTGCCGTCAATGCGTTCCGCTAAAAGTTTCAACACCTGATTGCTTTTCTCGCGCACGGGCAAACCGCTCAAGCCGCCTTGTTCGCCTGCGAGCGGATGGCTGCCCAAGCTGGATTTGTCGATGGTCGTGTTGGTGGCGATGATGCCGTCCATTTCTACGGATTTGACCACATGGGCGATGTCGTCGATTTGCGCCTCGTCCAAATCCGGCGCGATTTTAACCGCCAGCGGTACATATTTGCCATGCGCGGCCGCCAGTTGCACCTGTTTGTTTTTCAAGGCTTCCAACAATGCGCTCAATTCGTCGCCGCCCTGCAAGGCGCGCAGGTTTTTCGTATTGGGGGAGGAAATATTGACCGTGATGTAGCTCGCGTGGGCGTAGGCTTTTTCCAGGCAAATCAGATAATCGTCGGCCGCGTTTTCAATCGGCGTAACGGCATTTTTACCGATGTTGATGCCCAAAATGCCTTTAAAGCGGCTGTTTTCAATGTTGCGGATCATCGCATCGATGCCGTGGTTGTTGAAACCCATGCGGTTGATGATGCCTTGGTGTTCGGGAACTCGGAAAAGGCGCGGCTGCGGATTGCCTGGCTGCGGCTTGGGCGTTACCGTGCCGATTTCGACAAAGCCGAAACCCAAAGCGGCAAACGCATCGATGCACTCACCGTTTTTGTCCAAACCTGCCGCCAAGCCGACCGGATTGGGCAGCTGCAAACCCATCAGCTCGGTTGGCCGGGTGTGGCTGTCCACTTTGGGCAGCAGGCCGAATTTTTCGGCGGTACGCAAACTGTTGAGCGTGAAATGATGGGCCTTTTCAGCATCGAAACGGAACAGGATGGGGCGGACGAGTGAATACATGACGGCGGCTTTCTGAACGGTTGATGAATTTGGCGTTATTTTACCTGAAACCGTCAAACTGCCCCAAATCCTACGCTATGCTTCACTCAGTAATTCTTCGGCTACTTCCTCCGCTTGCTTAATCACATAGCTCACGGCTTCTTCTTGTTTATCCGGTGGGTATTTATAACGCTGTAAAGCTCGTTTCACGAGAATACGCATTTTGGCACGTACGCCTTCTTTGTATTGCCAGTCGATGGTAACTGAGCGTCTTAAAGTATCGGTAATTTCTTTGGCAAGTTTGCTCAATACTTCATCGCCCATCAGCTCTCGGGCGCTTTGGTTTTGGGCGAGGGCTTCGTAGAAGGCGAGTTCTTCTTTTTTCAGCCCCAGCTTTTCACCTAAAGCTAAGCGTTCTTGGAAGTCTTGGCTCATTTTGAAAAGCTCATCCAAAATTTCTACCACGCTTAAATTATGGTTGTGGTATTGATTTAGGGCTTCTTTTAAACGCTGCTCGAAGTCTTTTTGCAATGTTAAGTTTGCGCCTGATTTGGCTTTGATTTCGCTTGCCAAATAACGCTCCACCGCGCTAACCCATAAATTCTTAGTCGGGCTATTTTTAATGGTCTGCAAGAACTCTTCAGAAAGTAGATTGATTTGAGGCTGCGGTTTTTCCAGCAGATCAAACAAATCAATTACACCTTCGGAATAGACGGCTTGATTGACCAATTTTTTCAATAAAATCTGTCTTTCATTAGAACCCGTACCATTTTGTTTGCTCTTCGTGAGAATAGCGCGTACTGCATCATAAAAAGCAATTTCTTGGCTGTATGGCTCAACTTCAGCCAATGCGCCGCATAGCATATAGCCTTTTTTCACTAATCCTGCCGCTTTCAAAAAGGCTTTTTTGCGTGGCTCGGTTTCTTTTTTATTAAACCAATGTTGCTCGTGCGCTTTGCCCTCAAACGGTAATCGATCGAGGCCCAAAATATGGTTGGCGGCAAAACGAATCTCCATCAAAAGATCCTTTGGATTATCTTTTTCTAAGGCCGTCTGAACATCAAAGGTTTTCCCTTCAACCGGCGTTGCAAACAGGCTGCGAACAAACTCTAGATGCTCTTTCATTTTAAAGAACACATCAATCACGTTATCAGTCAGCTTGCCCTTGCCTTGCGAATTCGTGTATTGCTGGGTTGCTTCTTTGAGTTTTTCGGCAATACCGACATAATCCACAATCAAGCCGCCATTTTCTCGGCTTTTATTGCGGAATACGCGGTTAACCCGCGCAATCGCTTGCATTAAGTTATGCCCCTGCATCGGCTTGTCGATATACATCGTATTACAGCAAGGTGCATCAAAGCCCGTCAGCCACATATCGCGCACAATCACGATTTTCAGCGGATCGTTCGGGTCTTTAAAGCGGCGTTCCAGCGTTTGTTTTTCCTGTTTACTGTAAACGTGTTTCTGCATTTCCGGCGCATCGGAAGCCGAACCCGTCATCACAATTTTAATCGCCCCTTCGTTAATATTGTCCGAATGCCATTCAGGGTGCAGTTTGATGATTTCATTGTATAAATCCACGCAAATCTGACGGCTGGAAACCACCATCATCGCTTTGCTGTCGACGACTTCATTGCGTTTGGCAAAATGCTGCACAAAATCCGCGGCTAAATCAGCCAGACGGGCTTGCGAACCCAGCAATTTTTCCTGCAAACGCAGGGCAGGGGATTGCTCCTCTTCCAGCAAATCATCAATTTCTTTGAATAGCTCATCGTGTTCTTTTTCGTTTAAGCGGATTTGGCGTGCTTCATACACAATCGGCACGGTTGCGCCATCTTCCACCGCATCTTGCAAGTCATAAATGGACACATAACGCCCGAACACATCTTGCGTATCCTTATCTTCTAGGCTAATCGGCGTACCGGTAAAACCGATAAACGAAGCATTAGGCAACGCATCGCGCAAATGGCGGGCGTAGCCTGCCTGAAATTTGCCTTCATGTAGCTTTTGCGTAAAGCCATATTGGCTGCGGTGTGCTTCATCGCTGATCACAATAATATTGCTGCGCTCATTTAAAATGGGGAAGTGGCTTTCTTTCTTATTTAGAGCGAATTTTTGAATCGTCGTAAAAAACACGCCGCCGACTTCATTTTGCGCGAGCAGTTGGCGCAGTTGATCGCGGTCTTCTACTTGTTGCGGTGTTTGTTTGATTAAATCTTTGCCTGAAGAAAAAGTTTGGAAAAGCTGACCGTCCAAATCGTTGCGGTCGGTAACCACTACGATGGTAGGATTTTTCAATTCAGGCTGCGCAAGCAGTTTGCCGGCATAAAACAACATGGAAATCGATTTACCCGAACCCTGCGTGTGCCACATCACGCCAATGCGGCGGTCGCCTTTTTCTGAAGTTGCAAAAAGAGTGGAATCTACCGCTTCATTCACGCCGTAATATTGATGGTACGCCGCGATTTTTTTAATGGTTTTACCGTTGGAATCCCGCTCAAATAAGACGAAATAGCGGATATAGTCCAATAAATCCTCAGGCTTCATCAAGCCATTGAGCAGGCTTTGCAATTCATCGTCAAAATATACGCGCGCGCTTTTATTTTTTTCATCGACCACTTTCCACGGCGTAAAGCGTTGGAAATCTGCCGAAAGCGAGCCCAAACGGGCGGCAATGCCGTCTGAAATAATCAGGGCTTGGTTGTAAACAAACAGCTCGGCAATCTCATCTTTATAGGTTTCAAACTGATTAAACGCCTGCAACAAATCCGCCGATTCACGCAACGGATTTTTCAGCTCAAATACCACCAAGGGCAGACCATTGACAAAGCCGATAATATCGGGAATCCGTTTACCGCCTTTACGGCTGCGGATTTCCAGTTGATTGACGGCAACAAAGCGGTTGTTCTTCCAATGTTCGAAATCCACCAAGCGCGCCATCTCGATTTTTTGCTCGCCGTCAGCCTGATATTCCACCCGCACGCCATCACGCAACAGTTTATAAAACGCCTGATTACGCACCACCAAGTCGCCGATATCGGTTTTCGTCGCGGATTTCACCACAGAATCAACCGTACTTTCAGGCAGTTGCGGATTAAGTTTGCGCACCGCCTCACGCAGTTGCTCAACAAAGACTACGCCGCTCAAATCGCCACGGGCAAACTCGCCCTCATGAACAGGCAAGTCTTTACCATAGCGATATTCCCAACCGAGGGATTGCAGGCGTTGAAGGGTGAGTTGTTCGATATCGTTTTCGTTGAGCATGATGCGCTCCTTAGTGTATTGGTTTTAAATATCCTCTTTAGGAAAGAGGAAAATAGTATCGGGCCTAATTTGAATTTATATGTTTTTCATTGGTAAATTTTTTCTGCAAATCCGACCGCTTGCAGTCAACAAACCTCCCAAATAGTCCCCCTCTTTAGCAAAGAGGGGATAGGGGAGATTTGGCAGGGATAAAATTAGTTTTGTAGATCGCAGACTCTACATACTATTTCATTATTTTTTGGAAATATTTGGCTTGTTTTTTCTATAACTTATTGCTTTTTCAATATATATTCCTAAGTTGTCTTCAATTATTTTATATGTCTCTTGGCTGGATAATTTCCGAAGAAAGCGATAATCGTCTGGATCCAATATAGGGACATTAAAATTTAATAAGGGGTTTTGAAATTTAAATTTAGTAAATGGGTTATTTCCCTTTCTTGATGTTTTACCTTCTAGATCTTTTAAACCATCAATATAAATACCTAAAACGCCCATTCCACGATTCCAGGCACTTTCAATTTCATAAAGTACATATTTTCTATTAGATGTTTCTTCGCCAATAAGAACGACAAGACAGGAACAACCAATAAGATTCTGATTTATCCAGTTTTTAATCGCTTGATCCCCTTTTCTAGCTATCGTTTCCCAGTCATTTGGGGTAGTGATAGCATTTCCTTCAATTACCCCCATATTTCTAATTTGTTGAACTCTCCAATTATCTTTTTGATAATGGAAGCTAAAAAATACCTTTCTTTTCATTTCATATACCTTAGATAAGTAGTGCTAAAATAAGTATTCCTAGAATAGGAATATAAAACCAAGCAATGGAAGAAGAAAACATGGTTGCCAATACATTTATTAATTTTATTTCCCCAATTCCTAATGAGTACAGATTATCTGAATTGCCGCTCTTCCTTAGTGTTATTCTGTTCTCATATAGTTTGCGATATTTTCTTTCAATATATAAATAGTAAGCGTCTATATACCAAAAAGCTAAAGGAAAAATAGATAATGTAAGATTCTGAATGAATCTTTCTGTTTGTACGTTTAGTGCAATTACTGCAACAAAAATAGTAATTACCCATCCTTTAAGCATAAAACTATTTTGGGCCATTCTATTGATAATTGATTGAATTAGATCAATTTCTTTATGGATAACCTCATTGTCAATCTGATTAGTCATTTTCAATTTTTCCACTCAATAATCTAGGTAACAATAAATCCCTTATTTCTTTCAGCGCATTATTTTCTATCTCGTTATTCATAATTTTTGAATCACAAGATGATAAATATTTTTCAAAAAGCTGAATAAATTTTTCATCAGGGTTAATAATTTGAATGTTTTTTAAGTTAGCCTGATTGATAGAACCAAAAACAGTTCCTTCACCATTAAATAAATCTAATTCTGGTTTTATAGATTGTATTTGATATAAACCGAACGACAAACTTTTACTCTTATGTTGTAATGCAGCTAATCCGCGACCAATACAGCATTTTTCAAGTGCTATGTTAATATCCCCAACAGGAGCTCGAACGCTCATTAAAATAGAATTTTGTTCTGCAATACGTTTAGGATCTGTTGTAAACAATCTCGGGGTAGGAAAGCGCCAACCAAATTCTGCACGACCTTGATAGAAAAGCATTCCTTGTTTATTTTCATTATAAGTTTCTCCTTTTGGAGATTGTCCCATAACGACATCATAACAATCGCCAATCGTAGATAATTCCCACCCCTTCGGCACTTCAACCCCATCAACCTCCACCATCTCACACGGAAACGCTTTGGCGGTTTCAGCTAATTCGGCGTAGCGTTCAGGCTGTGTTTGTGAAAGTGCGGTCAGTTCTTCGGGTGTTTTTCCGCTGATTGCCTGCATGGCTGCCAGTTCCGCTTGTTCAAGGCTAAGGCCGTCTGAAAGGGCTTGGACTTTGGCACGCACGGGATCAAAATCGACAAACCAGCTTTTAAACAGGGCTTGGGCGATTTGTTCTAAGGTTTGGTTGATTTGGGTGTTGATTTCTATTTTTTCTAAAAGCTGAAAATATTTATTTCCAATTTTTTTCTGAATCGTTAAATCAGTAATAATATCTAGATGTAGGTTTTTAAAATCTCCTTTTTTGAAATGTGGAATAAGTGTTCCAACGTGCATATTAGAAATTTTTTGTTGAACTTCATCTGATCTTAATAATGCAAATAGATATTTAGGATCTATGATTTGCGGATTGGCTCTTAAAGCAACCATATCTTGAGCAATACAAAAATTAACTATCTCAGGAGTCCAAGCAACTCGACCTGGAGAACCTTTACAAACAAAAATAATATCATTTGGTTTAGGATGAGATCTAAACCAATTATTGTATGTATCTTGAGATATATATCTGATTTTTTCAAATACAGGGAAAAGAGAATCTTGTTTAATACAATTAGTTGCAATTAAAGGAATTCCTTGTTCTGAGGTGGGGCAAGTTCTTCCGCGATTATCAACAATATGAATTAACAGCTGATCTAAACTGTATTTTTTAAATTCCATACCCCAATCCCCCTAAATTCTTTTTAATCTCCGCTTCCAATTCCGCACTTTTCGCAAATTGCTCCTTCAAAAGAGCGGTCAGATTTTGCATTTTTTCTGCAAATGGCACGCCATCGTCTTCTTGTTCTGCGGTGCCGACGTAGCGTCCCGGTGTGAGGACGAAGTCGTTGCCCGCAATTTCTTCTAAAGTCGCGGATTTGCAGAAAGCGGCTTGGTCTTCGTAGCCGTCTGATTTTTGCCAAGCGTGGAGGGTGTCGGCGATTTTAGCGATGTCGTCAGCGGTGAAATCACGCAATACGCGGTCTTTCATATAGCCGATTTGGCGCGCATCGATAAACAATACTTCGCCTTTGCGCTTTTTGTTGCGATTTAAAAACCAAATACAGGCGGGGATTTGGGTGTTGGTGAAGAGTTGGCCGGGTAGGGCGACCATACATTCCACCAAGTCGGCATTGATGATGGCTTTGCGGATTTCGCCTTCGTTGTTGGTTTGGCTGCTCATGGAGCCGTTGGCAAGTAATAATGCCATTTTGCCGTTGGGCGAGAGGTGGTAAATCATGTGTTGCAGCCAAGCGAAGTTGGCGTTGCCTTTGGGCGGCGTGCCGTATGCCCAACGTGGGTCGTCGGCCAGGGATTCGCTCCACCAATCGCTGATGTTGAATGGCGGGTTTGCCATGATGAAATCCATCTTTTTGTCGATGTGTTGCGGCTGGGTGAAGCTGTCGGCGTTGTGTTTGCCGAAGTCGTAATCAATGCCGCGGATGGCCATGTTCATGGCGGCGAGTTTCCAGGTGGTTGGGTTGAATTCTTGCCCGTAGATGGAAACGTTGTTGATGTTGCCTTGGTGGGCGGTGATAAAGCGTTCGGTTTGTACGAAAAAGCCGCCGCTGCCCATGGCCGGGTCATACACGCGGCCGGAGTATGGCTCGAGCATTTCGACAATCAGGGAAACAATGGATTTGGGCGTGAAATATTGCCCGCCGCGTTTGCCTTCGGCTTGGGCAAATCTACCGAGGAAGTATTCGTAAACGTGGCCGAGAATGTCTTTTGCGCCTAAATGCACGGGCTCGCCGTTGTAAGTCGGACGGGTAAAGTGGGTATCGGAGAAGAGGATAATCAGCCCGCGCAGGGTGTCTTCGTTTACCGCATAGCCGCTAATGCGTTGGAGTACGCCTTTGAGTTTTTCGTTGTCTTTTTCAATGGCATCAAAGGCATCGTCAATCAGTTTGGCCACGCCGGAGAATTTTCCGCCCCAAGGCAGCTCTGCGCCGATGTTTAAGATGGAAACGGCTTTAATCTCGTCCCAACGGGCTTGCTGCGGCACCCAGAACACATTGTCGGCGGTGTAGTAGTCGCGGTTTTCCAGTTCGACGGTTAAGGCTTCTTGATATTCTTCGTCCGTATCGTAGAAAGTGCGGTCAAGATAGAGTGGATTTTCGGGGTCGCCAAGCTCTGCCTGAATTTTTTCCTGCTGATGGGTGAAGCTGTCGGAGATGTATTTAAGGAAGATGAGGCCGAGTACGATGTGTTTGTAATTGGCAGCATCAAGCTGCTGGCGCAGTTTATCGGCAGATGACCACAGTTTTTCGTCTAGGTCGTTTAGGAAGGCTTGTTCAAGCGCATGGTTTGCACCAGTCTGTCTCATATCTTAATCCTTGATATAGTTATTTTGAAAAAACAATAATTTAATTTTGATTGAAAATTTTCGTAATCTTGGGATTATAGTGGTTCTATATAGTAATGTCATTGATTGTTGTGCGGCTTTTGCGTGTAATCGGATAGTTCATTAAAATGGTAAGAGAGAGGTTTTTCAGACGGCCTGATGGATGTA
>NZ_CATNVN010000049.1:0-12366 GCF_951230505.1 uncultured Neisseria sp. | reverse complement strand
CCAAAAGGCGTGTTCGGCTCCATGGTCAGATGATATGCGCTGATATGAGATACGCCTGTTGCAATAGCGGTTTGCACATCGTTTAAGGCTGTCTGAACGGTTTGGTTTGGCAGGGCATACATCAAATCAATATTGACTTTATCAAATAATTTCAAGGCAGTATCAATGGCTGTCAGGGCTTCTTTGCCGTTGTGAACGCGTCCCAATCGAGTAAGCATATCGTCATTAAAACTTTGTACGCCGATAGACAGGCGCGTAATACCTGCGTCTTTAAATCCTTGAAACTTCTCAATTTCAAATGTGCCTGGATTGGCTTCCAAAGTAATTTCCGCTTCGGGTTGCAAACGCAACAGCGAACGCACGCCGCTTAACAAACGGTCAATCGATTTCGCTTGAAACAGGCTGGGCGTACCGCCGCCGAAGAATATCGTTTCCACAGGTCTGCCCCAAATATTGGGCAATTCAAGCTGCAAGTCGGTTAATAGGGCATCGATATAGGCTTCTTCCGGCAGACTGTTTTTCAGACTGTGGGAATTAAAGTCGCAATATGGGCATTTTTTGATGCACCACGGGATGTGGATATAGAGTGATAAGGGAGGCAGGGCGGTGAGTTGTCCGGGGCGCTGGAAAGTGATTTGGGTCATGGTATGTGTTGAGGCTCAAGGCCGTCTGAAATTTTTAGGCCGTTATTTTAACTGAAATGTCGGCCGGGAAAGTAATCAGTAGGAAATTTGCAAAGTCTAAGCGCTCAAAAAAGCTTCAATTTCTTCTTCTGATAATTTGGAATTGCAGACGAATTTTATTTTGCCTTGTGAGATGTTGAGTAGTGCGGGAACAGTTTTGATGCCGTATTGTTCACGAAAAGTTTTTACAGCTGCTTTGTTGTTGCTGTCGGTAAAGTGGATGGTAAGCTGCTTGTTTATGGAAACAGTAAACAGTTTTGCAACAAAACGGCGACAGTATGAACAACTTGGTTTGCCTAGAAAGACGATAGCAGTTTCTTGACTATCAATGAGTTGAAGAAGTTCGTCAGGTGTGGTTGGGATGAAGGCAGCAACGTGTTTTGCAAAGGCTGCCAATTCTTCAGGTGTGGGCTTGGGCATGGGAGTGAATGTGAGGTAGGCCGTCTGAAGGTTTCAGACGGCCTGTTATCGATTTATAAGGATTCAATTTTTCTTAACAATTCACGCAATGCTTGGGCGCGGTGGCTTTCGGCATTTTTGATTTCAGGACCAAGCTCGGCGGCGGTGCAACCATGTTCGGCCAGATAGAAATGCGGGTCGTAGCCGAAGCCGTTTGTACCTGCGGCTTCTGCCTGCCATTGTCCGTGCCAGATGCCTTCGGCGATGATGGGTTGCGGGTCGTTTTCGTGGCGGACGAGGACGAGCACGCAGACGTAGTAACAGCTTTTATCGTCTTTATCGGCAAGATTGGCAGAAAGTTTGGCGTTGTTTGCAGTATCGGATTTGGGGTTTTCGCCTGCATAACGGGCGGAAAAAATGCCGGGTGCGCCGTTTAAGGCGTTGGTGCAGATGCCGGAGTCGTCGGCAAGTGCCGGTAAGCCGCTATATTTGGCGGCATGACGTGCTTTAGCCAGGGCATTTTCAACAAAGGTATGGTATGGCTCGGGGCATTCGGGCGTATTGAACTGCGATTGCGGTAGGACTTCGATATTTAAGTCGGCAAAGAGGCGGGAAAATTCTTTGAGTTTGCCTGCGTTGCCACTGGCAAGGACGATTTTTTCAAACATGGTTTTTCCTTAATGGGTTTCGGTTTGCTGCATACGAGCTATTTGTGCGCGTGCTTTGTGACGGATGTAAAGGGCAAGGCTGCCGATTTGGGCAAAAACGGCGGCAAAGGCAAACAGAAAGGCGGCAACGGCAAATTGTTTGCTGTGAATGCTCAGAAGATAAGCGCCCAACAGAATCAGTACGATAAACATCAGGGTAAACAGGGCGGTCAGGAGCAGATAGGCTTTTTGTCGGGTCATGGCAGCTTGGGGGAGGGGGAAAATGTTCTGATTATAACGTCAGATTGGGAATTTGAAACCATGCCGTATCCGTTAAAAAGGCCGTCTGAATATTTCAGACGGCCTTAAGTCGAATAACGGATTAACGTAATTCTGTGTGCAGGCGGCTCAACAATGTGGAGGCATCGCTGCCTTTGTATGGGCTGCCGTCTTTGTTCAACAGATGGAGGCGTGCGCCATTGTTGATAGGCTCAACATACACGATAATTTCAGGATACGTTTTTGGTGCTTCTGCTTTGCCTTTGCCAAATACGCGTTTGAACAGGCCTGGTTTTTTATTGGCAACTGCTTCGCCTTCGGTTGGCGCTTGTTGAACCAAGAAGGCGCGGCGTTCGGCATTTTGACCGATAACAGTCAGGCCGATGCGGTCAAGCGCAAGGGCGGTACGGCGCCAGTTGCGGCCGTAATCGCCTGCCAGCAACAGAGTGCCATTGTCCACACGGGCTAACTCAGAAGCATTGCTGCGGGCGGCAACGCTTTGGGTCAGAGCCTGTTCGGCTTGTTGGCCGTCAACGCCCAAGTATTGCATAAAGCGGGCGAGGAATGCGGCTTCGAGGTTAGGGTCGCTCTCGCTTGGCTGCCACATGGTGGTGTCTTTTTTGCGGTCGGCATAAACTTCTTTCATGCCTTTGTGGGCGAAGAAGATGTCGGTCGAACCGTTTTTGCCTTGTTCGATGCGGATGATGAACTTGTCGCGTTCGCTGGTAGAGTAGATGCCGCCCAAGCCGACTTTGTCCAACAGACGGCGCAGGCTGTCTTGAGGGATTTTGGCTCGGTTTTCAGCCCACTCGGTTTCCATTTGGCCGATGGCCGGTTCTTCGGATTTGATGTCGAAACCGTTTTCTTGCCAGAATACTTTCAACAACGGCCAAATTTCGCGAGGCGATTTGCCATCGACAACCAACCAGCGCTGGTTGCCGTCACGCTCAAGGCGTACGCCTTTAACGGATTTCAAAACTTCTGCATTGGCAGGTTGTTGTACGGCCTGAGTGCGGCGTTTGTTGAAGTCGCTAGCGCGGACGGCACCGCTGCCTGCCGGTAATTGATAGAGGTTGCCTTGGTCTGGGTTGTTCAAATCAGGTGGTACTTCCAGTTTGACCAAGCGGTGTGATTGACTCTGATAGTCGAGTTTGGGTTGTTCTTTTTTGCTGCCGGAACAGGCAGTCATGCTAATCAGGGCGAGGGCTACTACGATGGGTTTGATATAGGTCATCTTGTTTTCCTGTGGATGAAGTTCTTAACAGGGAAGCCGTCTGAAAAGGGTGTTTGGAATTCAGACGGCCTTATTTCCGGATCAGATTTGTCCTGATTTTTCCAGAGCGGCTCGGACTTTGGCTTGACCGGCTTCGGTCAGTGCTACCAAAGGCAGACGAACATGGGGTTCGCATTTGCCCAATAAGCTCAGGCCCCATTTGGGCGCGGCCGGGCTGGGCTCGCAGAACATGGTGTTATAAATTGGGATAAGTTGCTCGTTTAGACGACGGGCGGTCGCAATATCGCCCTCAAGGGCGGCTCGGCACATGTCGGCAAAGAGTTTCGGTGCAACGTTGGCTGCGACGGTTACCACGCCATGACCACCGCACAGCATAAAAGGCAGGCCGGTAGGGTCATCACCGGATAAAACGGCAAAACCTTCAGGAACGCTGCTGATCAATTCGATGTTGTTGCCGATATTGCCGCTGGCTTCTTTCACGCCGACGATATTCGGAATCTCGGCCAAACGCAAAATAGTGTCGTTGCTCATGCTGACGACGGTACGGCCGGGAACATTATAGATAATCATCGGAATCGAAGTGGCTTCGGCGATGGCTTTGAAATGTTGGTAAATGCCTTCTTGCGAAGGTTTGTTGTAGTAGGGAACAACAGATAAGGTGTAGTCCGCACCGGCTTGCTCGGCGGCTTTGGAAAGGGCGATGGCTTCGACAGTATTGTTGGCGCCTGTACCGGCGATAACGGGAATGCGCTTGTTGACGTGTTTGACGGTGGCTTCAATAACGGCCAAATGTTCTTCGACAGGCAGAGTGGCTGACTCGCCGGTGGTGCCGACTGCGACGAT
Organism: uncultured Neisseria sp.; assembly: GCF_951230505.1. NCBI lineage: Bacteria > Pseudomonadati > Pseudomonadota > Betaproteobacteria > Neisseriales > Neisseriaceae > Neisseria > uncultured Neisseria sp. Next base: position 8,281 of record NZ_CATNVN010000049.1, on the reverse strand, counting down.
GCCGTCGGTGCCGTTTTCAATGTGCCAGTCGATTAAGTCATGAAGTTGTTCGTAGTTGATGCTGCCGTCTTGATTCATCGGGGTAATCAGGGCAACCAGACTGCCTTTTAACATACGGAAACCTTTAATTTTATGGTGTAGGTGGATTATTCATCGGATTGTAGCTTACTTTGTTGTTTGTGTGAAACATATCCGCTATGAGGCTTTGCTGTTTAATGGTGACTTGTCATTATCTTAATGAATAATACATTTTTAAATCATTGGTTTGTTTGTTTTTAGGTAGAAAAATGATGTCAAGAATTAAAATGTGTTAAGGCGGTTTGAGGCCGTCTGAAAACGGCTGGGCGGAACTTTCAGACGGCCTGATGGTTTTGAATTTGCTGATACATTTCAAATTGGTTAAAATACGCATCTTAATATTTTTTAACGATTCTTGAGAGAAGGTTCAACATGGCCGGAATGACTGAAAAACAGGCGGAATCGCTTGATTTGGTTTATGGTTTGGAAGACAAGCCGCCGTTTGGGAATGCGTTGTTGAGTGCGGTTACGCACCTTCTGGCGATTTTTGTTCCGATGATTACTCCGGCACTGATTGTCGGTGGGGCATTGGAGCTGCCGGTTGAAATGACAGCTTATTTGGTGTCGATGGCGATGGTGGCTTCCGGTGTCGGCACTTATTTGCAGGTTAACCGTTTCGGACCGGTCGGTTCGGGTATGTTGTCGATTCAGTCGGTTAACTTCTCTTTTGTTACCGTGATGATTGCGCTCGGTACCGGTATGAAAGAGGGCGGCTTGACTGAAGATGTGATGATTTCAACGCTCTTGGGCGTGTCCTTTGTCGGCGCGTTTTTGGTGTGCTTCTCCGCTTGGCTTTTGCCTTATTTGAAAAAAGTGATTACGCCGACTGTAAGCGGCGTGGTCGTCATGTTGATCGGCTTGAGCTTGGTGCATGTCGGCATTACCGATTTCGGCGGCGGCTTCGGTGCGAAAGCAGACGGCACGTTCGGTTCGATGGAAAACTTGGGTCTGGCATCGCTGGTGTTGCTGATTGTATTGGTTTTCAACTGCTTGAAAAATCCATTGCTGCGTATGAGCGGCATTGCGGTGGGTTTGATTGTCGGTTATATTGTTGCGCTGTTTTTGGGCAAAGTAGATTTTTCCGCCCTGCAAAACCTGCCGCTGATTACCCTGCCTGTTCCGTTTAAATATGGTTTCGCATTTGATTGGCACGCGTTTATCGTTGCCGGTGCGATTTTCTTGTTGAGCGTATTTGAAGCGGTAGGCGATTTGACGGCAACTGCGATGGTCTCCGAGCAGCCGATTGAGGGTGAGGAATACACCAAACGTCTACGCGGCGGCGTATTGGCAGATGGTTTGGTGTCTGTGATTGCGACTGCGTTGGGCTCTTTGCCTTTGACCACTTTTGCGCAAAATAACGGCGTGATTCAAATGACCGGCGTGGCTTCGCGTCATGTGGGCAAATATATTGCGGCGATTTTGGTATTGTTGGGCTTGTTTCCTGTTATCGGCCGTGCGTTTACCACGATTCCGAGTCCGGTTTTGGGTGGCGCGATGGTGTTGATGTTTGGTCTGATTGCGATTGCCGGTGTGCGGATTTTGGTCAGCCACGGTATTCGCCGTCGTGAAGCGGTTATCGCGGCGACTTCTGTCGGTTTGGGTTTGGGCGTGGCGTTTGAGCCGGAAGTGTTCAAAAACCTGCCGGTATTGTTCCAAAACTCAATTTCTGCCGGCGGTATTATGGCGGTATTGTTGAACTTGGTTTTGCCGGAGGATAAAACCGATAAAGCGGTTAAGGTGGAAACCGACAGTTTGGATCACTAAGCAAGCTTTGTTCAAAGGCCGTCTGAAGTTTCAGACGGCCTTTTGGTTTTTCGGCTATAATATTGTTTTTATTTGTTATCCGAGTGGTTCGGATAGCTCTACCCGGAAAGGTTTTATATGACGGTTTATTCACTTTTTATCACTTGTCCTCGCGGTTTGGAAGCGCCTTTGACGCAGGAGCTTGAAAACATAGCATGTCAGGATATCCGAGCTGTTGACGGTGGTGTGGCATGTAAAAGCACGATGGAGCAGGTGTATCGTATCAACCTGCATTCGCGCGTTGCCAGCCGTGTTTTGCTGCGTTTGACCAAAGGCGGTTATCGCAACGAACACGATATCTACAAATTGGCACGAAATCTGCATTGGACAGCTTGGTTTAAGCTGGAGCAGACCTTCAAGGTCAAAGTTGAAGGCAAGCGCGCCAATGTGAAAAGCTTGGATTTTGTCGGTTTGAAAATCAAAGATGCCGTCTGCGATGCCTTTCGCGATATTTATGATGCGCGTCCGAGCGTGGGCAAAATCAACCCCGATATCCGCATTCATGCCTTTATCGATGAGCGCAATGTGGAAATCTTTATCGATACTTCCGGCGAAGCACTCTTCAAACGCGGCTATCGTCAGGATACCGGCGAAGCGCCATTAAGAGAGAACTTGGCGGCAGGTTTGCTGCTTTTGGCAGGCTACGACGGTACGCAGCCTTTCCAAGACCCGTTTTGCGGCAGCGGCACGATTGCCATTGAGGCAGCATGGATTGCGACACACCGTGCGCCGGGCTTGATGCGCCGTTTCGGTTTTGAAAAACTGCAAAACTTCGACAAAGAAAAATGGCAAGCCCTGCGCCGTGAAGCTGAAAAACAAATCAAACCGGCCGCCGCGCCCATTTCCGGCAGCGACAACGACCGTTATATGATCCGTGCCGCATTGGCCAATGCCCAAGCCGCCGAAGTGGATAATTTCATCCGCTTTGACGTGCAAGATGCGCAAGCCGCGCGGCCAAACGGCGAACACGGCATTATGATTTCCAATCCGCCTTATGGCGTGCGCCTTGCCGAAATTCAGGCTTTACAGGCGCTTTATCCGCAACTAGGCACATGGTTGAAACAGCATTACGCAGGCTGGCTTGCCGGAATGTTGACCGGCGATCGCGATATGCCGAAATTTATGCGTCTTTCTCCGAAGCGTAAAATTCCATTGTTCAATGGCAACTTGGATTGCCGATTGTTTCTGATGGATATGGTTAAAGGCTCGAATCGGGGCTAAAACCTGAAATTGAGGCCGTCTGAAAGATGATTTCAGACGGCCTTTTTTGTTTTATTTAGATAGACTTTACTATAACGGAGTTTGCTTTTCGTATTTTAATTTTAGGCCGTCTGAATCGTGTTCAGACGGCCTTTTTATTGGTTTAAAATTGCTATTTTATAGTAATAGACAATCAGATAAATAATAAAAATCTATTGCATGGGTAAAATGCATTGTTAAATAAAAACACCATATCTAGTAGTCTTATGTTTTAATTCGCACCATATCTTGTGTTTTATGGTATTGCAATGAGCGGCTTGAAATTTACAGTTGAGCAAATTGTCTGGCAGGAAGTGCCGGGTGAAGTGTCGCTAGCATTTCTGTTTTCAGGCTGTCCGTTGCGTTGCAAAGGCTGTCATAGTGCCGATACATGGAAAGAGGGCATCGGCACGGAATTGACCGGGGATTATTTGAAAGGCCGTCTGAAGTGCTATCGTGGGCTGATTAGCTGTGTGTTGTTTATGGGCGGGGAATGGCAGCCGGAAGCTTTGCAGAAAATGCTGGCTATTGTTGCCGAGGAAGGTTTGAAAGCCTGTTTGTACACCGGCTTGGAGCGTGAGGAGCTGGAAGCGGTTTCAGACGGCATTCTGCCTTATCTGACGTATCTGAAAACCGGCCGCTGGCAGATGGAACTGGGCGGCTTGGACAGCCCGACCACCAATCAGAAGTTTATTGATTTGCGTACGGACGAAGTGTTGAACCGCTTGTTTATCAAAGACAAACCTAAGCCTAAAGTTTTTCCAGTGGCTTCAATTTAGCTCAATGCTGTATTGCACTGATTTAAATTGAATTTATTGTATTCGCTGACAGCGATGTTTCAGACGGCCCAACCGTCATTGTTTAATAAATCATCCAAACCATACAGGAGAATTAACATGATTCGGCTGCATCCCGAACAGTTAAACGGAAAACTACAATTCATGCGCGACTACATCAGCGCGCAAAACGCGGCGGACGGCTCGAAAATGGATGCCAACGCCAACGTTACGCAAAAAAACATCGCCACGATGGAAGCGGAAATCATGAAAGACTTTTTCGTGCAGATTAACCGCGCCCAAGTGTCGCGCAAAATCGCCGAAATTTTCGACCAATCCGTCGCAGACGAATACATCCGCCAGATTGAGGCGCATGAGATTTATGTGCACGACGAGACCAGCCTCAAGCCTTATTGTGTGTCGGTTACGCTGTATCCCTTCCTGCTCGACGGGTTAAGCAAACTCGGCGGCGAATCCAAAGCGCCGCAACATCTGGCATCGTTTTGCGGCTCGTTTATCAATCTTGTGTTTGCCATCAGCGCGCAGTTTGCCGGCGCGGTGGCGACGGTGGAATTTCTAACCTATTTCGACTACTTCGCCCGCAAAGATTACGGCGACGATTATTTGGAAACCCACGGTAAAGAAATCGCCAACCATATGCAGCAGGTGGTGTACAGCATCAACCAGCCCGCCTCCGCGCGCGGCTATCAGAGCGTGTTTTGGAATATTTCCGTTTACGATCAATACTATTTCGACGCGATGTTCGGTGATTTCGTTTTCCCCGATTTCAGCAAACCGGTGTGGGCAAGCGTGGCGAAGCTGCAAAACTTCTTCCTCAAATGGTTTAATCAAGAGCGCACCAAGGCCGTTTTGACCTTCCCTGTCGTTACCGCCGCGATGCTGACCGACGGCGGCAAATGCAAAGACACCGTATTTGCCGACGAAATGGCAAAAGAGTTGGCGGAAGGCAATTCCTTCTTCGTTTATCTTTCCGATAATCCCGACTCATTGGCTTCCTGCTGCCGCCTGCGCAACGCTATTGAAGACCGCACCTTCAGCTACACACTCGGCGCGGGCGGCGTGGCGACCGGTTCCATCAACGTCATCACCATCAATATGAACCGGTTGGGACAAGACGGGCGCGACCTTGCCGCCGAAGTGGCCAAAATCCACAAATACCAATACGCCTACCGCAAACTGATGGAAGAATACCAAGCCGCCGGAATGCTGCCCGTTTACGATGCAGGCTTTATTACGCTGGACAAACAGTTCCTCACCATCGGCATCAACGGCATGGCGGAAGCTGCCGAATCGCAAGGCATCAAAGTCGGCTACAACGACGACTACATCAGCTTCGTTCAAGGCCGTCTGAAAACCATATTCGAAGCCAACCAAGCCGCCAGCAAACACTATGGCGTGAAATTCAACACCGAGTTTGTCCCCGCCGAAAACCTCGGCGTGAAAAACGCCAAATGGGACAAAGCCGACGGCTACAAAGTCAGCCGCGAATGCTACAACTCCTATTTCTACGTCGTCGAAGACGAAGAAATCAACGCGCTCGATAAATTCCTGCTGCACGGAAAAGAACTGGTGGATTGGCTCGACGGCGGCTCCGCGCTGCACTTGAACCTTGACGAAGCCCTGCCCGAAACCGGCTACCGCTCGCTCTTGGACATCGCCGCGCAAACCGGCTGCAACTACTTCTGCGTGAACGTGCGCATCACCATCTGCAACGAATGCGGCCACATCGACAAACGCACCCTGCACGCCTGTTCCGCCTGCGGCTCGCACGACATCGACTACGGCACCCGAGTGATCGGGTATCTGAAGCGTGTATCCGCATTCAGTAGCGGACGGCGCAAAGAGCACGCGCTCAGGCATTATCACCGTAAAGCGGCGTAATCGTTGAAAAAAGGATTACTTACAAAAGCGAAGGCCGTCTGAAATTTCAGACGGCCTTGATCATGTTTAGATAGACTGACTCTTTCAATGATATATTTTTGATTAAATTAAACAAAAAACCTTGACACCTTCATATAATGAATTAACATATAACATCCTTTAACCTAAATTTAAAAAAGTGAGAGACACATGAAAACATCAGCTTTATTGGCGGCTTTGTTGGCAGCCCTGTCCCTGTCAGCATGCGGCGGTTCAGGCTCATCTTCTTCTGCCGTTTGTGACGAATACGAAAAAGCATTTGCCGAAGCAACTAAAGACGTAGATGCTGCAACCAAAGACATGATGCAAAAATCTTTCGAACAAACCAAAGAAGCATTGAAAAACCTGCCGGCAGACCAACGCGATGCAACTTGTAAAACTTCTTTGGACGCTTTGAAAGGCGTTCCGGCTGCCGAAACTCCTGAAGAAAAAGCCGAAGAAGCCAAAGATGCCGCTGAAGAGGCTAAAGAAGAAGCAAAAGATGCAGCGGAAGATGCTAAAGAAGCTGCTGAAGACGCTAAAGAAGAAGCTAAATAATTCGGATAGCTTTACAGAAAAACGGATTCCAATAATTTGGAATCCGTTTTTTGTTGTGTGAATAAAGGAGGATGTTTTCAGCCAAGAAATTTTTAGTTTTCAGACGGCCATTTCTTATGCCTTCTGAAAGTGTTAGTTTTCAACTAAGTTTAATTTACAACAGAAAGCCATCAATCAAACAACCGCGTGCGTTCGTATTGCACATATCCTCATCCTACGCGTAGGTTTTTAATTCCGCATGATTCACAGGTAGGGTGTGTGGCGCAGCCACGCACGCGGTCGGGAATTTTTTATAGTATTCACTCTCCGAAACTCATTACTGCCGTTTCTTTCGTTCCGCCCCAATCTAATGGCAACCATCCATCTCGCACATAACGGTGAAACGACGAAAACGCCCAATCGCGGACATTGTCACATAATCCATGTTTGACGGGATTGAAATGGATGTAGTCCGCGCAACGTTGCAAGTCCGTTTCGTCGCGCACGGTGTGTTCATAAAAACGCCGTTGCCAAATACCGCGTTCGTGCCGCCGCTGTTTGCTGGCAGACAGATTTTCGGCATGAGGGAAATGTGCGGAGAATTTGGTTTTAATCAGCCGCCAGCGCAGGGAATAATCCGCATCGTCGGGAGGCAGCGTCCAAATGGCGTGAATATGGTTCGGCAGTACGCATACGGCGACGGTTTTAAAGGGATATTGTTTTTGCACATCCATATAAGCCGCACGCAATAAGTCGATATGTTCAATAAGCAGGCGCGATTTTGGATCGGCGAGTTTGACAGTGAAAAAGAATGTGCCGCCGGCAATGAAGTTTCTGCGATAACGCGCCATAGGATTTTTGTTTGTGGTTTGGATGTTGGAGAAGGAATGGTTTGTTTTTTAAGGTTTAACTTTGTTGAAGCTGATGTTTCAGACGACATTGGAGGCCGTCTGAAAGAGCTAGCTTCAACGAAATTAAAAGTTGAAACGGCAAACCGTCAATCAAACAACCGCGTGCGTGCGTACCGCACACACCCTACACGTTGGTTTTGAAGTTTCGTTTGATTCATAGGCAGGGTGTGTAGCGTAGCCACGCACGCAGTGAGTGAGGTATGCAGGCTACGCTTGCTTATTCAGTTTTTCATAAAAACAGTCATAAATAGCTTCTATATTTTTTTTGAATATTTCTGAAAATGGAAAGGAGTTACTATTTTGAGCAAGTGCCTCACTAAAGAATAATTGTATTTTGGATTTTTCATCTTTTCCTTCTTCTCCAATATATTCTTTTATCATTTTTTTATCTTCCTCACTTAAAAGACTAGATATTTCACATCCTTTCATACTGTTTGGTAAGATATCTTCAAGAGTTAATACCCTTTCTTCATTCAAAAAATATTGTTCAATAAGATTTTTTTTGGCTCTTATTCCCGCTTTATCGGCATCAAAACATGCTATAAATGGAATTCCCCAACCTTTTAAAAGCCCAATTACCCCATTAAATCCATGTGCCCCACTCATAGGAATGATAGACATATCATCTTTTCCTAATAATACTTTAATACCATATTCTAAAATAAGGTAATCACTTTTACCCTCTGTAAGAATAGATGGGCGTACCAAATCTAATTTACTTGATGTAATATTTAACCTATCGAGAATTGGTTGAAAATAAGTTGTTTTTGTTGGATTGTCATTTACATATTTTCTGTACTTGATAGCAGATATAATTGTATTTTCAGGTTTAAAATTTTTGTCATCAAATCCATAAGAATTAATTGCATTATTTGATATGATATATGCTTGGTCAAGCCAGTGTGGGTTTATTAGATAATGGCTATGTGTAGAATAGATAATTTGACTGCCATCTTCAGTAATTTTAGGAAAACTCTCCAATAAAGCTTGTTGGGCTTGTGCATGCAAGTAGGAAGC
>NZ_CATNVN010000048.1:0-12871 GCF_951230505.1 uncultured Neisseria sp. | reverse complement strand
AAGGTGCGCAATTTGCCGGCATCGGCTTGCGGAAAATCGGCCATAAATTGGGTAATCGCGCCATCGTCTGCCAACAGTCGGGTACGCGCCTGCTCGACGCGTTGCAAAAAAGCATTGTGTGCCGTATTGTCGCCGCGCAGTTTGGCCAAATAGGCTTCGATGGGCGCCGGGTTGGTATCGCGCATCAGGCGGCCGATAAATTGGGCTTGGCGTTTGAGCGCGCTGTTGGACGTGATTTTTTTATAGGTGGCAATCGCCTCGAACAGCTCTTCGTCCAAGCCGATTTTTTTCAGCGTATCGCTGGAGAGCTTGGTCAATTCCATACCCAAAGCCTGCAAATCGTTCATCTGCTTTTTCATTTGGGTTTTGCTGACCCATTCGTCTTCTTGTTCAAACATTGTGTTTCCCTGATTTTCTGAATCTGCCTATTTTATCAGTTTTCAGACGGCCTTTCCGTGCGATTTTTGCAGAGGCCGTCTGAAACGGTTAAAATGCCGCAAAACCCTGTCAGGAAACCTTTTTATGCTGTTTAACCACACACCGGACGAGCTGTTGCGCTTGTGCGGACACACGCTGGATTTGGCCAAACAATCCGGCGCCACCTCGGCAGAAGCCGATTTCAGCGAGTCGCTCGGCCAAAGCGTCAGCGTGCGCTTGGGCGAAATCGAACAAATCGAGTTCCAACAAGACAAATCTTTAGACATTACGGTCTATGTCGGTCAACGCAAAGGCCGCGCCAGCACTGCCGACTTCTCCGAACGCGCCCTGCAAGATACGGTCAAAGCCGCCATCGATATTGCGCGCTATACCGCCGAAGACGATTGTGCCGGTCTTGCCGACGCTGCCTTGATGGCAACCCATATCGGCGACCTCGACCGCTACCATGAATGGGATTTGAGTACCGAATCCGCCATCGATTTGGCCAAGCAATGCGAACAGGCCGCGCTGTCAACGGACAAACGCATTGAAAATTCCGAAGGCGCATCGGTTCATACCGGCCATTACCAATACGTCTACGGCAACACCCACGGCTTTGCCGCACACCAGCAAAGCACGCACCACAGCATTTCTTGCAGCGTGGTCGCCAGCGACGAACACGGCATGCAACGCGACTATTGGTACGATTCTTCCTGCCGTCACGAAGACATGGACGCGCCCGAACTCATCGGCCAAACTGCAGCCGAACGGACTTTACGCCGTCTGAACAGCCGCAGCGTTCCGACCGGCAGCTATCCCGTACTATTCGACACCACTGTCGCAGTCGGTTTAATCGGCCACCTTATCGGCGCACTCAGCGGGGGCGCGCTTTACCGTCAAAGCAGCTTCCTGATTGACAGCATCGGCAAACAGGTGCTGCCTGAGTTTCTCAGCCTTCGTGAAGAACCGCATATCCTGCGCTCGTTCCGCAGCACTTATTTCGATGCCGAAGGCGTCGCCACGCAGCCGCGTTTTGTGGTGAAAGACGGCATAGTCGAAGGCTATTTCCTCAGCAGTTACAGCGCGAAAAAACTCGGCATGCAGACAACGGGCAATGCCGGCGGCGCGCACAATCTGTATCTGAACCACACCCACGCCACGCAGGCCGACCTATTGAAAGAAATGGGAACAGGTTTGCTGGTTACCGAATTGATGGGACAAGGCGTCAACGGCATTACCGGCGACTACTCGCGCGGTGCGGCCGGTTTTTGGGTGGAAAACGGCGTCATTGCCTATCCGGTTCAGGAAATCACCATTGCCGGACGTTTGCAGGATATGTACCGCGACATCATCGGCGTGGCAGACGACGCATTACGCCGTTCGTCCAACCAAATCGGCTCCATCTTGGTTTCCAAAATGACGGTTGCCGGCAACTGATTGAACTAAATATACAAAAGGCCGTCTGAAAGATATCTTTTCTTTTCAGACGGCCTCGCCGTTATCTACTTCCATAAAAAACACATCATGCATATTGTCGTTATCCCCTCCTGGTATCCTTCTTCCGAAACTGACGTGGACGGAATCTTTTTCCGTCTCCAAGCCAAAGCCCTGCAACGCGAAGGCATGAAAATCGGCATGGTCGTACCAATGTTCCGCTACTTGAGAAGCCAGCCGAAAACCATCTTCTCGCGCTTCTACGGCCTGCGCCGCCATCAGCAAGGCGGACTCAACACTTACGCCTATGACAGCATGTATTTCTTCCCGCGCTGTCCGGTTGTCGATATCGACCGCATCCGCTGGGTCAACGCAGGCATGAAAGCTTTTGAAGCCTATATCGCAGACAACGGCAAACCCGACGTAATTCACGCCCATTGCGTCAACTACGCCGCCATTTTGGCCTGTGCCATCTTCAAAAAATACGGCATTCCCTATGTGATTACCGAACACAGCAGCGCCATTTCACGCGGCCTTGTCCGCAAAAACCAATGGCCGTCCATGCACGAAGCCGTGCGCCACAGCGCAGCCCGGTTCGCCGTCAGCCGTGATTTCTGCCGCATTCTCGAAAAAACCTACGCCGGTACAGACTGGCAATACCTGCCCAATATGCTGGGCGGCAATTTTGAACAGGATTTCGAGTTCCCCGAAAAAGACAATCAAAACTTTACCTTCTGCAGCGTCTCCCACCTGCGCCACCTCAAAGGCCACGACCTGCTCCTGCCTGCTTTTGCCGAAGCACTCAAAACCTATCCGCAGCTCAAACTCAAAATCGGCGGCGGCGGCGCAGAAGAAGGTCGTCTGAAACAACTGGCTAGCGACTTGGGCATCAACCACGCCGTTACCTTTACCGGCGCATTGACCACCGACCAAACCTTAGATCTCATGCGCCACAGCAACGCATTCGTCCTCGCCAGCCGTACCGAGACCTTCGGCGTCGTCTATATCGAAGCTCTGTCACAAGGTTTGCCCGTCATCGCCACACGCTGCGGCGGCCCCGAATCCATCGTCACATCCGACAACGGCCTGCTGGTTCCAATCGAAAACATACCGGAACTAACCAAAGCATTGCTCACCCTCTACGAAAATCATGCACAATACGATCCCGTCCGCTTGCGCCAAGATTGCCTGCAACAATTCGGCAGCCGTGCCATTGCGCAACACCTGATCAACACCTTCCAAAAAGTGCTTAATAAGTAGGCATAAACCATACAGGCCGTCTGAAATCCTTCAGACGGCCCGTCTTCTTCCAACAAGATAAATCTAGTGTAAAATTAAGACAATAACTAAACTTTTTGATTTAAAATCAGTCCAAGGAAAAACTGTTACCTATAATAATATCCCCACATACATTATGCGCTATTACGGAACGATTACTCGCTGGAACAGCAAGCGCGGCTTCGGAGCCGCTACCATAGAAGACACAGGCCAAGAAATCTTTCTTGCCCTTGCCGCCTTCACCACCCTTACCCGCCTTCCGGCCGAAGGGCAACACATCTCCTTCAACATCACAGAAGGCCGGCGTGGCCGCAAAGAAGCCGAAAACGTCTGCTTCGCCCTCGATTGCGCCGACTGCTTCGATGTCCTCGTCCCTCCCCCCGAAAAACCCCTCGCTGGCAAACAGGCTATCATCGGCCTGATTGCCGTTATCTTCGTCTGCAGTATTTTCGCCGCCTTGTGGTACGGCCTCCACTTTTCCGACAATACACCGGAAGAGCCGGCCGTCAAAAAACAAGAAACCATGGTTCACGAAGTAGCTGCCAAAATCGAAGCCGAACGCAAAGCATGGCGCGATGCCGTCAATGGCAGCAACCAGCGCTCGGGGCAGCCTCAACGAGCCAAAGATAATACGTCGAAACAATAAAGCTCCGTCCGACATAAAAAGGTCAAGACATTTGTAATATTGGCATTTTTCCACACGCTTACTACAATTTATTTAAACCACAAATCCATGAACCAAGTAATCAATAAATACCACCAACTTTTTTGTTTTTTAGGTTTGATGCCATTGTCAGATGAAACAGTCCGGTCTACGCATTTATCAAGACGGTAATTAAAATCTTGTACTTCCATTTGCCCATCTATTTTTTTAAAACAATATGCTCCTGATAAACCAGTAAAATTACTCTTTGTATAGGCGCTATACCCTTCATACTCAACCAACTCTTGAGGTATAAGTTTAAATTCATATCTAACATTCTCCCTTAAATCAATACCGGGAAAGTTTTGTGTATTCATTGGTATACATTTATCTTTTACCGGATAATTTTTGTCAAAGGCACTTTTATACTCAAAAGAATTATCACTATCATAATAGTATATATAAATCACATATCCGTCTATTAAATCGTCTCTGTCTATATAGATACATGGTTCATTATTTTTTAAAGTAATATTCACATCCCCATCAGGAAATGGGGCTGGCGACATCCCATATATCTCAACATTCAAGAATAAAATAATGAAACAAAAAATCTTGCGAATCATAGTGGATGCTCCATGAAATAATACTTCTCAAACAATGACAAATAATATCAGTTTACTTCTCTATATTAAAATCTTTTTGTCATTATCCCTCCTAATGAATTAGCTTTGTTAATAACCATTTTTAATGGCGATGCCCTGTTAACCAGAATTACAGCTTTATAAGAAATTTTGTTTCATCCGGTTAGTCTATATAAATTCCCCTTTTACCAACATAAACAAATCGACCATATCTAATTTTAATTGTTTAAGAAAAAGGTCGGCTGAAACCGTATTGGGTTTTCAGACGACCTTTTAATATTTAAACTTTTCCAAACTAATCAACTTTACCTTTGGCTTCGCCTCCTCGCTTGCGCTTCTGTTCCCTCGCCCAGTCAACCATATCTTTGGGGTAATAAGGGGATTGGCGCAATTCGGTATCGTCCAAATCATCAAGATAAGCAATGGCGGCGGCTTCGAATGCCCAGTAGCCGCAATAACCGTTCTGCTCAGGATCGAGGTGGGATTGGTACTCAAGGTCGCTCATGCCGATCATTTCGCGATACCAGTCTTTGAGGTAGGTACTGAGAGATTCCAGTTGTTTTTCTTTGGTTTCGCCACGCATAGCTTCGCCGAATAAAATGGCATGTTTGCCCATTTGAACATAATCCGGATCGGGACGATTTTTAAAATGGTAGTCCAAAAAGTCTTCGATAGTGGAGTCAGGTTCTAAATCATCTTCTGCATTGGCAAGGATGACTTCGAGCAGGTGCGGGAGCAGGTCTTCGCGTTGGAGGAGGTTGCACAGCGCGATGAGGTGCAGCGTCTTAAGATAGTATTCAGCATAAAACCACGGCATCGGGCTGGTGTAGTAGCCGATTTCGTTTAATTCGGCTTTGTTTTTCTGCCAGAATTTGGTGGAAACTTCCAATATTTCAATAATTTCATCAAACATACCAGGAGGTTCGCCGACAGGTTCTCCAGCGGTATAACTGGACTTTACATAATCCATTTTTGTAAATGCTGCCAAACCGTAGGAGTTTCTCAGTTCTAAATTATTTGAATTGGAATTATCTTTAAAGATTTTCATTGTTTCCGGTGTTTTCTCAACAATGAATTTCCATCTTTCCTCACTCAAAAAATGCTGCCTGCGCTTTTCATGAAAAGGAACTCGCTCGGTTTCGTTCATGTTTACTCTCATAAAATTTGGTCGGTTTCTATCTGAATCTTTATATTCGACTATATTTAAAGACCCAAACATTAGCAGCTTGGTATCTGAATCCAAAACCCTATTTCGATTGACGGAAAGGTCGTCTGAAACCTAATTTCGTTTTTCAGACGACCTTTCCGTATCAAGCGCAATAAAAATTCCCTCCCCCTATCACGGTTCAGCCATTTCCAATGCCTGTTTGATGTCCACGGCAACGACGCGCGATACGCCTTTTTCCTGCATGGTTACGCCGACCAGCTGCTCCGCCATTTCCATGGTCAGGCGGTTGTGGGAGATGTAGAGGAACTGGGTTTGCGCCGACATTTCTTTGACCAGGTTGCAGAAACGCGAGGTGTTGGCGTCGTCCAACGGAGCGTCGACTTCGTCCAAAAGGCAGAAGGGAGCGGGGTTGAGGCTGAACAGGGCGAACACGAGGCTCATGGCGGTGAGAGCTTTTTCGCCGCCGGAGAGGAGGTGGATAGTGCTGTTTTTCTTGCCCGGGGGACGAGCCATGATGGACACGCCAGCTGTCAGGAGGTCGTCGCCTATCATTTTGAGGGTAGCTTCACCGCCGCCGAACAGGGTCGGGAAGAAGGTTTGGACTTTGCCGTTGACGGCATCGAAGGTTTCTTTGAAACGCTCTTTAGTTTTGTCGTCGATTTGGGCGATGGCTTCTTCCAAAAGAGTGATGGCGGCCTGCACGTCTTCGCTTTGGCTGCGGTAGTAGCCGTCGCGTTCGCGCGCTTCTTCGAGTTCTTGCAGGGCGGCGAGGTTGACGGCGCCGAGGGCTTCGATTTGCTGGGTGAGGTTGCCGATGCTGCTGTTCAATACTTTCGGCGATTCTTTCGCCAACGCTTCGAGCGTGTCCAAATCAGCGGCGCGTTCGGTCAGGTTTTGATGATAGCGTTTGGCGTTGATCAGAGCTTCCTGCTGCTGCAACAGGGCGGTTTGGGTGGCGGCCTGAAGCTGCGGCAGCTTGGTTTGCAGGGTTTGCACTTTAGTGTATTGCTCCCTGCCCTGCTCCTGAATCTGCGCGAGTCTCTCCTGTACGACAATATATTCTTCGTCCAAAGTCTGTACGGCTTCGCTCAATTCTTCGAGCTTGATGTGCTGCTCGTCGTTTTGGAACTCGGTTTCATAGGCGAGGGCAAGCTCTTGCTGGCGCTCCTGCCAATCGAATGTTTGCTGTTCAAGTTGGGCAATTTGCTGCTGGTAGTTTTGTTTTTGCTGGTTGAGCTTGTGAACGGCAACTTCGGCCAGCCCGTATTGGCGGTTAGCTTCCAAAAGGGCAAGCTGCGCCTGTTTCAGACGGCCTTGCTGCTCTTGGCGGCTGTGCGCGGCAGTTTGCTGTTGGTGTTCGAGTTCGGCGGCAGCCTCTTGCAAGGTAACAATATCGTCTGCAAGGCCGTCTGAAGTATGTTGCAACACGGTCTGCTCTTCCGCCAACTGTGCCAGTTCATGGGCGATGTGTTCGCGGCGGATTTGCCCTTGGTTGGTACGTGCCAGAAGTTCGGCGGCGCGTTGCTGCGCCTGGCTGTATTGGCGCGTGTGCTGCTGTTGCTGCTGCATCAGGTTTTTATGTTGCACTTCGGACGAGCGCACGGCGGCTTCCGCCTGTTTGAACGCAGCTTCGGCGGCGGAAAGTTCGGGGGCAAGGTTTTCCAGTTCGGACGCGATGCCGTCAAGGCGCGCTTTTTGGGCAATCAGGCTTTCCTGCGCAGGTTTTGCATAGAGCAGGACGCTGACTTTATCGACCTGATGGCCTTCGGGCGTGAGCCAGATTTGGTGTGCGCCCAAATCGCTTTGATGCGCGAGGGCGTAGCTCAAATCGGGCGCGCACAATACGCCGTCGAGCCAATGGTGCAATGCCGTCTGAAACGGCGGCTGCGCTTGGATTTGGTTCAGCAATGCCTGTACGGGTAGGGATTTTTTGATGCCGCCGGAGAGGTCGTCTGAAAGCCATGCCGCCTGCCCCTGCGGCAATGGCGCGGGCGGAACGAAGCCTTGCGGCACGCTGCGGGCGTGCAGGCGTTCGGCAAGGATGACGGACAAGGCGTGCTGCCACTCGGCGGGCGCGGTGACGTGTTGCCACAGTTGCGGCGCGGCGGTGTGGTCGGTTGCCTGCCAGAAGTCGGCGGCCTCCTGCTGTTGCGACAGGATTTGCGACAACGCCTGCTGCTGCGCCTGCAAAGTGATGTGTTGCTGCTTCAGGCTTTGGAAGCGGTTTGAGGCCGTCTGAAATGCCTCTCGGGCGGCGTGTAAAGCTTCTTCGGCGGCAATGATTTGTTCTTCGTAATACTCTTGCTGGCTTTGCAACAAGGCGGCTGCTTCCTGCGCGGCGGCGGTTTCCGCTTCGTCGGGCAGGTTCAGGGCTTGGTTTTCCTGTTTCAGACGACCTTTGCGCTCTTCGTGCTTGGCAACGGTTTGTTCGGCATGGGCAAGCTGCTGCTGCTTCAACGCCAGTTCGCGGCGGATGCGGTTTGCCTCGTCCTGCTGGGTTTGGAAGGCGGCGTTGAGCGTGGCTTGGGCTTCTTCCAATTCGGGCAGACGCTCTTCGTGTTCGGCAACCTGCATCGCCCATTCCGCCAACTCGGTTTGCTTTTCTTCGGTCTGCAACTCGTTTTCTTCAAGCTGTACGCGGATTTGCTGCTGCTCCTGATGGATGCGCTGCATCTGCGCCTGCGCCGCCTGCTTGTCGCGTTCGATGCGTTGATGCAGGTTTTGCTGATGGCGGATTTGCTCTTCCAAACGGGCAATCTGCTCGCGCAACACGCCGCGTTTGTTGCTCAATTCATGCACCGCCTGCTGCTGCGACTGTTCGGCGGTCTGCAAGGCGTGTACTTCGTCGTTTAACGCCTGAACCTGCGCGGCGGTTTCGTCCTGCTGCGCCTGCAAAGACTGATGCTGCGCGGTCGCCTTGTCGGCGGCGGCAAGCGATTGCTGCCATTGGGCGTAATCGAGCAAATCCTGCTGGCGGTTCAACTGCGCGGTCAAGGATTTGTAGCGTTCGGCGGTTTCCGCCTGTTTCTCCAGCTTTTCCACCTGACGCGCCAATTCGGTCTGCAAATCGCCCAAACGCTGCAAATGCTCGCGCGTGTCTTTCAGACGGCCTTCCGTCTCCTTGCGGCGTTCCTTATATTTGGACACGCCCGCCGCCTCTTCTATATAGGCGCGCAACTCCTCCGGCCGCGCTTCGATGATGCGCGAAATCATCCCCTGCTCGATAACGGCATAACCGCGCGCACCTACGCCCGTACCTAAAAACAAATCGGTAATGTCTCGGCGGCGCACAGTCTGATTGTTGATGAAATAAGTCGATTCGCCCTGACGCGTCAGCTGCCGCTTGATGCTCACCTCGGCATACTGCCCCCACGCGCCTTGCAAACTGTGGTTGCTGTTGTCAAACACCAGCTCCACCGAAGCCCTCGGCGCAGGACGGCGCGTTGCTGCACCGTTAAAAATCACATCCTGCATACTCTCGCCGCGAAGCTGCTTCGCCGAAGCCTCGCCTAACACCCAGCGCACCGCGTCAATCACATTCGACTTGCCGCAGCCGTTTGGCCCGATAACCGCAACAAGCTGCCCCGGCACATGAATCGTGGTCGGATCGGTAAAAGATTTGAAGCCGGAGAGTTTGATGTGGGTCAGGCGCATGGCAATATTTCGAATCGGAAAAGAAGGCGTATTTTAACGGAAATACGCTTATCCGTTGAGAGAAAATCTGACAACTCAAATCAAATAAAAAGGCCGTCTGAAGTTTCAGACGGCCTTTTTATTTTTAATTTAGATTACACCGATACGGCTGCTTTGATGTGCGGATGCGGATCGTAGCCTTCCAATTCAAAGTCTTCAAATTTGAAATCAAACAAGTCTTTGACTTCAGGGTTGATTTTCATGGTCGGCAGTTTTCGGAAATCGCGGCTTAATTGTAGTTGGGCCTGCTCGATATGGTTGCTGTACAAATGGGCATCACCAAACGTATGGATAAACTCACCGGCTTCCAAGCCGCATACTTGCGCCATCATCATGGTCAACAATGCATAGCTGGCGATGTTGAACGGTACGCCAAGGAAAATATCGGCGCTGCGTTGGTAAAGCTGGCAAGACAGTTTGCCGTTGGCAACGTAAAACTGAAACAGCGCATGGCAAGGCGGCAAGGCCATTTCGTCGACCAAAGCGGGATTCCATGCCGATACAATCAGACGGCGCGAGTCGGGATTTTTTTTGATTTGTTCAACCACATTGGCAATTTGGTCGATATGGCGGCCGTCGGGTGCGGGCCAGCTTCGCCATTGGTAGCCGTAAACCGGGCCTAAATCGCCGTTTTCATCCGCCCATTCGTCCCAAATAGACACATTGTTGTCTTTCAGGTATTTGATGTTGGTATCGCCTTTAAGAAACCAAAGCAGCTCATGAATAATCGAGCGCAGATGCAGTTTTTTGGTGGTCAATAGCGGAAAGCCTTCACTCAAATCAAAACGCATTTGGTAACCAAACACGGAACGCGTGCCGGTGCCGGTACGGTCGGATTTGTCGATACCATTGTCGAGAACATGGCGCATAAGGTCGTGATAGGCTTTCATGGGTTTCCTTAATGTATGTGTTGTGGGAGTTTGATGCGTATTGTACCGAATTTTCAGACAGCCTGCCTCTCTGTCTTCAATGGGGCAATCTTCCCCATATTCGCGTAGTACACTCATTAACAATGTTGACAATTTAGCGCTAATTTACACAAATTTTTGAGCTTAATTAAATTTTTACAAAAAAATTTTCAACATTTTCTAGTTTAATTACTCAGCATTTTATTTTTAATAAAATATATTTAAGAAAATATATTTAAATATTTTTAATTAAATTTGAAATATAATTCCATTTTTACAAATTGGTAAAAAAATAATGTCAACAATCTAGGCAAAATTTTCCTTGGCAAGTAAAATTTTTACAGCTATATTTCAAAACATAAATATTGAAACATCTCACTCAATAGGAGTTGAAAAATGACTGACCTGAACACCCTGTTTACCAATCTTAAACAACGCAACCCCAACCAAGAACCCTTCCACCAAGCTGTTGAAGAAGTGTTCATGAGCCTCGACCCGTTTTTGGCGAAAAACCCGAAATACACCCAACAAAGCCTGCTTGAGCGTATTGTTGAACCGGAGCGCGTGATTATGTTCCGCGTCACTTGGATGGACGACAAAGGCCAAGTTCAAGTCAACCGCGGCTACCGCATTCAAATGAGTTCCGCCATCGGCCCTTACAAAGGCGGTTTACGTTTCCACCCGACCGTCGATTTGGGCGTGTTGAAATTCCTCGCCTTTGAACAAGTCTTCAAAAATGCGTTGACCACCCTGCCTATGGGCGGCGGCAAAGGCGGCTCCGACTTTGATCCTAAAGGCAAATCCGATGCCGAAGTAATGCGCTTCTGCCAAGCCTTTATGACCGAACTCTACCGCCACATCGGCGCCGATACCGACGTTCCTGCCGGCGACATCGGCGTAGGCGGCCGCGAAATCGGCTATCTGTTCGGCCAATACAAAAAAATCCGCAACGAATTTGCTTCCGTCCTGACCGGCAAAGGCCTCGAATGGGGCGGTAGCCTGATTCGCCCTGAAGCCACCGGCTACGGCTGCGTGTATTTTGCCCAAGCCATGTTGGAAACCCGCAACGACAGCATCGAAGGCAAACGCGTGTTAATTTCCGGCTCCGGCAACGTGGCGCAATACGCTGCCGAAAAAGCCATCCAACTGGGTGCAAAAGTATTGACCGTTTCCGACTCCAACGGCTTTGTCCTCTTCCCTGACAGCGGTATGACCGAAGCGCAACTGGCCGCTTTGATCGAGCTGAAAGAAGTACGCCGCGAACGCGTGGCCACTTACGCCAAAGAACAAGGCCTGCAATACTTTGAAAACCAAAAACCGTGGAACATCGCGGCCGAAGTCGCCCTGCCTTGCGCCACCCAAAACGAATTGGACGCAGATGCTGCCAAAATCTTGCTGGCAAACGGTTGCTATGTGGTTGCAGAAGGTGCGAACATGCCGTCAACTTTGGGTGCGGTCGAACAATTTATCAAAGCCGGCATCCTCTACGCTCCGGGCAAAGCCTCCAACGCCGGCGGCGTAGCGACTTCAGGTTTGGAAATGAGTCAAAACGCCATCCGCCTGTCTTGGACTCGTGAAGAAGTCGACCAACGCCTGTTCGACATCATGCACAATATCCACGAATCCTGCCTGAAATACGGCAAAGTCGGCGACAAAGTGAACTATGTCAATGGTGCGAACATTGCCGGTTTCGTCAAAGTTGCCGATGCCATGTTGGCGCAAGGTTTCTAAACCCCTATCCAGCCAAATCAAAGGCCGTCTGTTTTCAGACGGCCTTTTTCTTTTCAAGCAAATTTTATACGCCCAAATAACCTTCCCTGCTGGAAAGCCATCTTGCCAAATGTGCTTCAACGATTTCAGGGTTTTGTTCAATCAGCAAAGGGGCGATTTCGCGCACTTGTTCCAAGAGGTGTAAATCTTCTTCAAGGTTGGCGAAACGCAGCATGGGGACGCCGCTTTGCCGCGCGCCGAGAAATTCGCCGGGGCCGCGGATGTTGAGGTCTTGGCGGGCGATTTCGAAGCCGTCGGTGTGTTCGTAGATGACTTTCAACCGCGCTTTGGCGAGTTCGCTCAAGGGCTCCGCAAACAGGAGGACGCACACGCTTTCTGCCGCGCCGCGCCCTACCCGTCCGCGTAATTGGTGCAGCTGCGCCAAGCCCATGCGCTCGGCGTGTTCGATGACCATCAGGGCGGCGTTGGGTACATCTACGCCGACTTCGATGACGGTGGTGGCAACCAAGACGTTCAGACGGCCTGCGGCAAATTCCGCCATGACTTCGGCTTTTTCGGCGGCTTTCATGCGCCCGTGTACCAAGCCGATGCTAAGTTCGGGTAAGGCCGTCTGAAGCTGCTCGAGGGTTTCGGTGGCGGTTTGCAGTTGCAAGGTTTCGCTCTCTTCAATCAACGGACAAACCCAGTATGCCTGCTGCCCTTTGCGACAAATATTAAGGACGAAACCTTCGACTTCGGCGCGGCGGACGTTGTTGACGAGGCGGGTTTTAATCGGGGTGCGCCCGGGCGGCAATTCGTCGATGACGGACACGTCCAAGTCGGCGAAGAAGCTCATGGCAAGCGTGCGCGGGATGGGCGTGGCGGACATCATCAGTTGGTGGACGTCGCGCCCTTTGTTTTTAAGGGCGAGGCGTTGGGCGACGCCGAAGCGGTGTTGTTCGTCCACAATCACCAA
>NZ_CATNVN010000047.1:0-13032 GCF_951230505.1 uncultured Neisseria sp. | reverse complement strand
AGGATTATAGCGGCAAGAAAAGTTATGGCTGGAATGTCATTCTGTGTTCCGAGCAGAGCAAGGACGAAATTGTCTGGAGTAAAAGCAGTCCTGTATCTTACCGTCAAATGAGAAAGGCATTCGGTCTGTCTTTTGATACTAAGGAGATGCTCTCTTACTGGCTGAAGGGCGACAATAGAAATGTTGGGAGTAGAGATAATGTAGCCCGTATCATTGCTATGCTGATTCTTATCATCGTCAACCTTCCGGCCTGGCTGTCGCCGCATCTACGTAGTCCTGTCGGTATAGTGGTCAGTCTGTGTGCGTTGGTATGGATATGGGTTTCTGACAGATATAAAAACGATCGTGATTACGAAGAAGAACGGGTAGGGACGATTATTTTCTTTGCTTTCATCATTTTCCTTACCGTCTTGTTCAACTATGTCAAAGCTGAAGACAGCGACTCATCGCATTCCGGCAGCTCCTATCATGGTTATTCGGCAGGGCATAAATAACGTGAGATCTGCTTAACTTCGTTGTGCCGTTTTACTTTTATTTTTTCAGACGACCTTTTTATAAAACATGCTAACCCGCCGTCAATTTCTCAGCTATACCGCCGCGCTTGGCGCTGCTTCTGCTTTTTCTTGGCAGACTTATAAATACCTCAACCGCAAACAGTCGGTTTCTATTAACCGTGTCGGCTTGCCGCTGGGGCATTTGTTGCGCGATCGAAAATTGTTGCAAGCGCCGGCTCGTCGTTATGAGTGCAATACGTTGATACTCGGCGGCGGTGCGGCTGGGTTGGGGGCGTTGTGGTATTTGGCGAAGCATAATCACCGCGATGTATTGTTGGCAGAAGGGTTTGAACGCAATGGCAACAATGCCGCCTATACGTCTTCAGACGGCCTGAAAGCGCCGAGTGGTGCGCATTATTTGGCTTTGCCGTCGAAAGAAAGCGTGTATGTGCGCGAGATGTTGGCGGATTTCGGTATTTTGCAGTCGGACGGCAGCTTTAGGGAAACCGATTTGGTCTATGCGCCCGAATCGCGCCTCTTATATCAGGATAAATGGGTGGAACATTTATTGCCGAAAGAAGATGCGGATTCCAAACGGTTTTTTGATTTAATCGGCCGTCTAAAACAAGCTTACGGCAATGACGGTAAGAAAATTTTTGCCATTCCAATTGCGCTGTCATCGGCAGATGAGACATGGCGCAAACTCGATAATCTGACGTTTAAACAATGGCTTGAGCAAGAAGGTTACCACTCGACCGAGCTTTTATGGTATCTCGATTATTGTTGCCGCGACGATTACGGACAAGGCATCGGGCAAGTGTCTGCCTTTGCCGGACTGCATTATTTTGCCGCCCGCAACAATGCAGAAACCGTCCTCACTTGGCCTGAAGGTTTGGCACATCTTTCTGAAAACCTGCGCCGTCATGCTGATTTGCAGGAAGGCTGGCAATGGCCGTCTGAAAACCGTATCCGTTTGGAGAAACCTGCTTCGGTTAATGCTTCCGCCGTCAAAATTAAACCGCTTTCAGACGGCCGGATTGAAGTGTGGCTGCGTGATAATGCAAAAGGGGAAACCGTTGCCGTCACTGCGCAACACGTTATCTCCGCCATGCCGCTGATGGTTGCCGCCCGCATTATTGAATCTCCCGAGCAATTTGGTCTGGACATTCCCGAATACGCACCATGGCTGGTTTCCAATTTTGAGTTGCACAGTTTCCCGAAAGAAAAAAACAACAGCGAACTTGCGTGGGACAATGTGGTTTACGGCAGCCAAGGGCTGGGCTATGTTGTTGCGACCAATCAGCTTATCCGGGTTGCCCGTCCTGAACGCACGATTTTTACCGCCTACGCCGCGCTCAACCACGATACGCCACAAGCCGTCCGCCGCCAGCTGCTTGAAGCAAGCGATGAAGAGCTGCTCCAGCTTGCCGCCCAAGATCTGCTTACCGCTTACGGCGAAGGCTTTTGGCGGCACGTTTCCCATGTTGACATTACCGTGCGCGGGCATGGCATGAGCGTGCCAAAACCCGGCTATTTAAGCGATGAGGCTTTATTAAAAATCAGAAACCGAAATGCCGGATTGTTGTTTGCACACAGTGACTTAAGCAGTTATTCAGTATTTGAAGAGGCTTTGTATTGGGGTGTGGAAGCGGCACGGAAAGTGTTGGCTTAATTGATATAAAAAGGCCGTCTGAAATTATATTCAGACGGCCTTTGCTCTTTTATCCTGATTAGGCTTTGGGTTTCAAAGCGGCAGCTTCGCGAGCCAGACGGGTGATGGTATCCCAGTCTTTGTTTTTGATGGCTTCTTTTGGAGTCAGCCATGAGCCGCCGACGCACAAGACATTAGGCAGTGCCAAGTACTCGGGTGCAGTTGCCAAGCTGATGCCGCCGGTCGGGCAGAAGCGAACATCGGCGTAAGGGCCGTACAGGGCTTTGAGCATGGCTTTGCCGCCAACGACTTCGGCAGGGAAGAGTTTGAGTGTGTCGATGCCGTGTTCCAAAGCCAGTTGGACTTCGCCCGGAGTGGCAACGCCAGGAATCAGAGGAATACCGCTGTTGTGGCTGGCTTTGGCGAGAGATTCGTGTAAACCCGGGCTGATGGCGAAAACCGCACCTGCGTCTTCGACGGCTTTGAGCTGTTCGGGATTGGTTACCGTACCCGCGCCGACGATGGCATTGGGCACTTCTTTGGCAATCAGGCGGATGGCGTCGAGGCCGACAGGGGTGCGCAGGGTGATTTCGAGGGTGGGAATGCCGCCTTCGACAAGGGCATGGGACAAATCGACGGCAGTGCTCAAGTCGTCAATCGCCATCACAGGCACAACTGCGCCGGCGGTCAGGATTTCGCGTGGGGTCAGTTTGGACATTTTAGGTCTCCGTTGGGGACTGTATCGTAATAGGTTCGTTAACATGGTTTCAGACGGCCTGATTGTTTTAAAAGGCCGTCTGAAAAGGGTTTAGGCAAATTCGCCGCCGAAGCTCATGGCGCCGGTTTCTGCGCTGCTGGTCATGCTGCGGAAGTTGGCGAAAAGTTCGCGGCCACAGCCTTGTTGGTTCGCGCTCAAGTCGATGCGTTCAACTTCGCGGGCGTTCCATTCGGCTTCGTTAATCAGGACGTTGAGTTCGCCGGTAACGGAGTTGAAGCGGATCAAGTCGCCGGTACGGATTTTGGCGATGTTGCCGCCCATCAAGGCTTCGGGCGTCATGTGGATAGAGGCCGGAACTTTGCCGGATGCGCCGGACATACGGCCGTCGGTCAGCAACGCCACTTTGAAGCCGCGGTCTTGCAGGATGCCCAAAGGCGGGGTCAGTTTGTGCAATTCGGGCATACCGTTGGCGCGCGGGCCTTGGTAGCGGACGACGCAGACGAAATCGCGTTCCAACTCGCCGCGTTCAAATGCGGCCAATACTTCGCGCTGGTCGTTGAATACGATGGCAGGCGCTTCGATGATACGGCAGCCTTCGCGCACGGCGGATACTTTAATCACGCCGCGACCGATGTTGCCTTTCATCAGGCGCAAACCGCCGTCCGGGGAGAACGGGTTGTCGGCTTTGCGCAGGATGTCTTCATTGCCGCTGGTTTCAGGGGCTTCGCGCCATTCGAGTTTGCCGTCGATGAGGAAAGGCTCTTTGGTGTAGTGGCGCATACCGTGTCCTACAACGGTATCGACATCGTCGTGCAACAGGCCTGCGTCCAGTAATTCGCGGATAACGAAAGGCAGGCCGCCGGCAGCGGTAAAGTGGTTCACGTCGGCTTTGCCGTTGGGGTACACGCGGATCAGCAATGGGATGATGGAAGAAATTTCGTCAAAGTCGTCCCAGTTCAAAATCACGCCTGCAGCACGCGCCATAGCAACGAGGTGCATGGTGTGGTTGGTCGAGCCGCCGGTTGCCATCAGGCCGATCAGGGCGTTGATAAAGGATTTTTCGGTCAACATTTCGCCCAATGGTTTGATAGTGCCGTTTTTGATGCCGCGTGCGAGGTGTCCGGCTGCGTAGCGGGTCAGTGCTTCGCGCAGGTCGGTATAAGGGTGGACGAAGGCGGCTGCAGGCAGGTGCACGCCCATCATTTCCATCATCATTTGGTTGGAGTTGGCGGTACCGTAGAAGGTACAAGTACCCGGGCTGTGGTAAGAACCCATTTCGCTTTCGAGCAAGGCATCGCGGCCGACTTTGCCTTCGGCGAAAAGCTGGCGGGTACGGGCTTTTTCTTTATTGCCGATACCACTGGACATCGGGCCTGCCGGAACGAAGATGCCGGGAATATGACCGAAAGACAAAGCGCCAATCATCAAACCCGGTACGATTTTGTCGCATACGCCCATAAACAAGCTGCCGTCAAACATTTGATGCGACAGACCGATGGCGGTACTCATGGCAATCACGTCGCGGGAAAACAGCGACAATTCCATGCCGGCATAACCTTGCGTGATGCCGTCGCACATGGCGGGTGTGCCGCCGGCGACTTGCGCGGTAGCGCCGTTTTTTTGTGCTTCGTCTTTGATTTGGTCAGGGAAGTCTTTAAACGGCTGGTGTGCGGAAACCATGTCATTGTAGGCAGTGATGATGCCTAAGTTGGGGACGGTTTCCTGAAGCATTTCGATTTTGATGCTTTTAGGCATGGAGGCATAGCCGTGTGCCAAGTTGCTGCAGCCGAGCTGGTTGCGCTCTAAGCGTCCCATCTGTTTGGCGCTGCGGATTTTCGCCAGATACTTTTCACGCGTCGGGCGGCTGCGCTCGATGATGCGCTCGGTAATTTCGGCGAGTTTCGGGTGAATAGGAGTGGGGTTCATGTGCTGTCTCCTGGCAAAACGATATGATAGGGATTTTGTTTGCGCGTTTCTGATTTTTGTATTGGGTATTTTTTCAGACGGCCTGGAGCTGTGGGAATAAATAATGAGTGCCGTCTGAATATTTGAAGATTTCCTCTTCGAAGCGTCCGCATATTATAGTACAAAATCTGTAATTTTGTTACAAAATAATTTGCTAAGTGGAAGAAATTTGATTTAAATCGAGGTATGGTCAATTCGTAAAACGATAGGCTGCAAAAGTCATCAAACTTTTATGTTAAATCAAACAATTTGTAAAAATGAGAATAGACAAAATGTGTAGCCATGTGTAGTATTACTACTCATTAGCCCGCTTGTTTGAAATTTTGGTGCAGGCGATTGGTTTTTTACTGCTTACTGCTTAAAGGCTTTTGATTTTAATCGATTTTTATGGATGACGACAGTCCAAAAGTTTTGAAGCAAGCTTCCTCAACGAGAGATGAAACGATGAGTACACAGACAAATTTTGATTTGGTGTTGTTTGGCGCGACCGGCGATTTGGCAATGCGTAAACTTTTGCCTTGCCTGTATCAGGCGCATGTAGCTGGTTTGCTTCATCCCGAAGGTCGTATTTTGGGCGTAAGCCGTAGCGAATTGGATACCGCCGGCTTTTTGGCCAAAGTGGAAACGAATTCTAAAATCCATGTCAAACAAAACTTCTCAGAAGAAGCGTGGGCATCGTTTATCCAACGTCTTGAGTATTTGAAAGTCGATGTGACAAAGAAAGGCGATTTCATTGCCTTGGGCGACTTGGTAAAAGCACGCAAGAATACTGAAAATGTCGTGATCTACCTCTCAACTGCGCCGAAATTCTTTGCGCAAGCCTGTGAAAACCTTGCCGAAATCGGTTTGAATGCCGATAACGTGCGCGTGGTTTTGGAAAAACCGTTGGGTACGGACTTGGCTTCTTCCCAACAAATCAATACCGATGTGGCCCGTTATTTTAAAGAAGAGCAAATCTACCGTATCGACCATTATTTAGGTAAAGAAAGCCTGCAAAACCTGCTGGCCTTGCGTTTTGCCAATGTGATGTTCGAGCCTTTGTGGAACAACAAATATATTGAAAGTGTACAGCTGACCATCGCCGAGCAGTTGGGCGTGGAAGAACGCGGCGAGTTTTACGACATTACCGGCGCGTTGCGCGATATGGTGCAAAACCACTTGATGCAAATGCTTTGTATGACTGCCATGGAAGCACCGGCGAGCTTGGATGCGGATGCCGTACGCGACGAGAAAGTAAAAGTCATTAAATCGCTGAAACCGCTGACCATCGAATCCGTCAACGAAAATGTTATTCGCGGCCAATATGTTGCAGCAAACGGCATGAACGGCTATCTGGAAGAAGTCGATGTACCGAAAGACAGCTTCACTGAAACCTATGTTGCCATCAAAGCCGAAATTGAAAACGAGCGTTGGAAAGGCGTACCTTTCTACCTACGTACCGGCAAACGCATGGCAGGAAAAGTGGCGGAAATCGTGTTGAACTTCCATCCGCTGCAAAACCATATTTTTGACAACAGCCAACCTGCGCCGAATCGTTTGGTTATTGAACTACAACCGACCGAATCCGTCCGCCTTTACACTCAAGTAAAAACCCCGGGTGCAGGCAACAAAGTCGAAGTGACACCGATTGGCGTGGACTTGGGCACAGCAGTAGAGGGCCGCCGCGCTGAGGCTTATGAGCGCCTGCTGCTGGATGTGATTAACGGCAAACTCGCTTTGTTCAACCGCCGCGACGAACTCGAAGCCGCTTGGGAATATGTGATGCCTATCCTGGAAAACTGGGCGAACAATACAACGCCTCCGCATGCTTACGAAGCCCATTCTTGGGGTCCTGAAGCTGCGCGCGCGCTGTTGGCGCGTGACGGCAACAAGTGGCACGAAGAGCAATAATATTTCTTTCAGACGGCCTTGTTTTCCAACAAAAGGCCGTCTGAAACCATGAAAGGACGAAACATGTTTGTTTGGCACGAACAAGAAAACGCTGCAACTGCCGCGCAGGCTCTCGCTGATGCCGTTGCCGCTGCATTACAAACCGCGTTGAATGAGAAAGGCCATGCGGTTTTGGCTGT
This sequence comes from uncultured Neisseria sp., assembly GCF_951230505.1. Lineage (NCBI taxonomy): Bacteria > Pseudomonadati > Pseudomonadota > Betaproteobacteria > Neisseriales > Neisseriaceae > Neisseria > uncultured Neisseria sp. The sequence continues at coordinate 6,135 of NZ_CATNVN010000047.1, read as the reverse complement.
TTCCGGCGGTCGTTCGCCGATTGCGTTTTTCGAGGCTTTGTCGCAAAAAGATTTAAATTGGCAAAATGTCGGCATTACTTTGGTGGACGAGCGTATTGTCCCGACCACGCATGCCGACAGCAATACAGGCTTGGTACGTGAATATCTGCTCAAAAATAACGCGGCCGTTGCCACATGGATTCCTGTTGTTGAAGACGGAAAGTCTGAAACTGAATTACAACCTGAAGTTGTCGTTGCTTATGCATTGAAACATTACAAGCAACCTGACGTGCTGGTGTTGGGCATGGGAGGAGACGGGCATACAGCGTCGTTGTTCCCTCAAGCGCCTCAATTACAGGCCGCAATCAATGAAGCTGATGACCCGACATTGATTCATACTACGCCGGTTACCGCGCCGCATGAGCGTGTGAGCATGACTTTGGGTGCGATTGCCAAAACGCCGAATGTATTTTTGGCCATTCAAGGCGCAGAGAAAAAAGCGGTATTCGACAAAGCTGCTGCAAGGGCCGATACCGAATATCCGACCAGTCTGATTCTCAATCACCAAGGAATTAACTGCCATGTCTACTATGCACACTGAAGCTTATCCTCGTTTGGTTGCCGATATCGGCGGTACGAATGCCCGTTTTGCACTTGAAACTGCACCACAGGTCATTGAAAAGGCTGAAGTCTTACCTTGCCAGGATTACGACACCATTGTCGATGCCGCTAAAACTTATTTGGAACGCGCAGGCAGTCCGAAAGTCTTGCACGCCGCCTTTGCGATTGCCAATCCGATTTTGGGCGACTGGGTGCAGATGACCAACCACCACTGGGCATTCTCCATCGAAACCACTCGCCAGGCTTTGGGTTTTGAAACGTTGATTCTGTTGAACGACTTTACCGCCCAGGCTTTGGCGGTAACAAAAACCGATAAGAAAGACTTGATACAAATCGGCGGTCAAAAACCCATCGAATTTGCGCCTAAAGCCGTTATCGGTCCGGGTACCGGTTTGGGTGTCAGCGGTTTGGTGCACAGCGCTGCCGGCTGGGTGGCGTTGGCAGGCGAGGGCGGCCATACCAGCTTCCCGCCGTTTGACGATATGGAAGTATTGATTTGGCAATACGCTAAAAACAAATACGGCCATGTTTCTGCCGAGCGTTTCTTGAGCGGCGCAGGTTTGAGCCTGATTTACGAAGCATTGGCCAAACGCGACAACATCAAACAATGCCGTCTGAAGCCTTCTGAAATCACCGATAAGACATTGAGCGGAACATCGCCGATTTGCCGTCAGACTTTGGATATTTTCTGCGCCATGCTGGGTACGGTTGCTTCCAATTTGGCTTTGTCATTGGGTGCGCGCGGCGGCGTGTATTTGTGCGGCGGGATTATCCCGCGCGTGTTGGATTACTTTAAAACGTCTCCATTCCGCAGCCGCTTTGAAAATAAAGGCCGCTTTGAGGCTTATCTTGCCGCTATTCCCGTGTATGTCGTATTGAGCGAGTTTCCGGGCATCGTCGGCGCGGCGGTCGCATTAGACAATCATTTAAATAACGTTTAAACACACAAACGGCGGTGCAGGGCAGGGGGTGAAAAAAACCTTGTCCTGAACGTCAAAGAATCAAAGGGTAGAGTATATGTTAAGCAAAATCAGCGAATCATTGTCCAACCTCTCCGGCGCAGAACGCAAAGTTGCCGAATCTGCGCTGGCCGAGCCGAAATGGTTCGTTCATGCCGCTGTGGCGGAAATTGCCGAGCGTGCATCCGTCAGTCAGCCGACTGTAATCCGTTTCTGCCGCAGCTTGGGTTACAAAGGCTTGCCTGAGTTTAAACTCGCTTTGTCTGCCAGCATCGGCCACGAAGGCATGCCTTACGTTCATGAAGAATTAAACGCCGATGACAACATGGGCAGCGTGGTCGAAAAAGTATTGGGCAATGCCGCAGCCTCCCTTTTGGGCGAGCGTCGCTTCCTGAAAGAATCCGAGCTGGAAAACGCGATTGCCATTTTGATGCACGCGCGACGCGTTGAGTTTTATGGTGTCGGCAACTCCGGCATCGTTGCCCAAGATGCGCAACACAAATTCTTCCGCTTCGGTATGTCCACCGTTGCCTATGTCGATACGCATACCCAGCTGATGGCGGCTTCCGTATTGACTGAGCAGGATGTATTGGTGGCGATTTCCAATACCGGCTCATCTATCGAATTGTTGGACGCGGCCAGTATCGCCAAAGAAAACGGCGCAGCCGTTATCGCGCTGACTCGCAATGATTCGCCGTTGGCTCAAATGGCCGACTGTGTATTGAGCATTGCTACTCAGGAAAATGCCGAGCTTTATACGCCTATGGTGTCCCGCCTTCTGCAGCTGGCCGTAATCGACATTCTTGCCATCGGTTTGGCCTTGCGTTTGGGCGACACTGCCAGCACGCAACTGCAAAAAAGTAAAAAAAGCATACATAACAAGCACATCGAATACGATAAAGATTGATTCTTCACTGACATCTTCAGACGGCCCCAACCCATATCAAGGCCGTCTGAAACCTCAAAAAACGGAAACCATCCCGTTCCCGTTTCAGACGACCTCACGGCCGTTTTCTCAACAAAACTGTCCACTACCCAGGAGAGCATCCGATGAAACACCTTCACGATTTACCAGCTTGGTCAAAATTATGGATACATTTTGACGAAACCAAAGAACAACACATGCGTGAAATGTTCGAGCAAGATCCCGAACGTGCCGAGCGCTACTGGCTGCAGGTTGGCGGCCTGACTTTGGATTATTCTAAAAACCGTATCAATGACGAAACCATGTCGCTTTTGTTCGAGTTGGCGCGTGAAGCAGGCGTGCCGGAGCGGATGCAGCAAATGTTCCACGGCGAAAAAATCAATACGACAGAAAACCGCGCCGTCCTCCACGTTGCCCTGCGCAACCGCACCAATGCCCCCATCGTCGTAGACGGCGAAGATGTGATGCCTAAGGTCAACCATGTCCTGCAACGCATGGGCGAGTTCGCGCATGAAGTCCGCAGCGGCAGCTGGTTGGGCTATACCAATCAAGTCATTACCGACGTTGTCAACATCGGTATTGGCGGCTCTGACCTCGGCCCTCTGATGATGTGTACCGCGCTCAAGCCTTTCGGTCATCCGCGTTTGAACATGCACTTCGTCTCCAATGTGGACGGCTCCCAACTGCGCGACGTATTGTCCAAAGTCCACCCTGAAACTACGCTGTTCATCATTGCGTCCAAAACCTTTACCACCCAAGAAACCCTGACCAACGCCCTGACCGCGCGTAAATGGTTCTTGGATTATGCAGGCGATGAAAGTGCCGTGGCCAAACACTTCGTTGCCGTATCGACCAACCAAAAAGCCGTTGCCGAATTCGGTATCGATACCGTCAATATGTTTGAATTCTGGGACTGGGTCGGCGGACGGTACAGCCTGTGGTCGGCCATCGGCCTGCCGATTATGCTGTATCTCGGCGAAGAAAACTTCATCGAAATGCTCAACGGCGCGCACTTGATGGACCAACACTTCATCAACACGCCGCTAGAGCGCAACATGCCCGTCATCCTCGCCCTTATCGGCATTTGGTACATCAACTACTACGGCGGCGGCAGCCACGTTATCGCGCCTTACGACCAACATCTCCACCGCCTGCCTAAATTCATTCAGCAGCTCGATATGGAGAGCAACGGCAAACAAGTTACCCTTGACGGTAAACCGGTCGGTTACGAAACTTCCCCGATTATTTGGGGCGAAACTGGTATCAACGGTCAGCACGCATTCTTCCAACTGCTGCACCAAGGTACGCACATCACACCGATTGACCTCATCGCCTCTCTTGAAAAACGCAGCAATTTGCAAGGCCATCACGAAATCCTGTTGGCCAACGTCTTTGCCCAAGCCGAAGCCTTTATGCGCGGCAAAACGCCGGACGAAGTCCGCGCCGAGCTTCAAGCCCAAGGCATGGACGAAGCGCGTATCGAAGAGCTGGTTCCGCATAAAACTTTCTCCGGTAACCGTCCGACCAACCTTATCCTCATGGACAAAATCAACCCGCGCAATATGGGCAGCCTGATTGCCATGTACGAACACAAAACCTTCGTACAAGGCATTATTTGGGGCATCAACAGCTTTGACCAATGGGGCGTAGAACTCGGCAAACAACTGGCCAAAACCATTCTTGCCGAATTGACCGGCGAGACCGAAGTGCAAAAACACGACAGCTCCACTACACGCCTAATTAATCTTTATTTGAACGCCAACAAATAAAGCATTTATTTAAAGCAAAGGCCGTCTGAAAGTTTCAGACGGCCTTTTGTTTTATTCCGGATCATCTGTAAACGCATTTTCCCGAAATATCGGTACAAACGTGAAAAGATACAGTACGAACACGGCGATGGTCAGAAGCGCAGGGACGGTGATGAAAAATATCGGGTTCACGTTCATCAAGAAAGCGCGCGAGATGGCGGCCATAAAGAGTAGGGGGACGGCAATGCGGCAGAGTTTGGGGTAGTCGAGCTTGGTAAAGCCGCTGTGCCACAGTCCGGCAGTCAGCCACACCATCATCACGCCGCCCATCATGCCGCCAAGGGTAATCAGGTGCAGGGGCGCGGAGGCGGGCAGGTTTTGCAGTTTCGCCGCGCCTGTCCACAAATAGCCTGCGGCGGCAAAGAGTTGGAGCAGGTAATAGGTGCGGACGTAGTGTTTGCGCAGGAGTTCGTGATGGTGCAGTTCGCGCAGCTTGGCGAGCAGGATGAAGCCGACGGCGAGCGCGGTAAAACCGGCGGTTTGCGCGGGCAGCCAAAGTTCGGCGGCGGCGTGCAAGAGCAGGAAAGTAATGGCGATGTTTTTATAAACGATATTTGGAATAAAAACAGGGTCTTTCAGACGGCATTCTTTAAGGGCTTCCGCGCCCAAAAGAATACTGACGCGGACGGATACAAACATGACCGCCGCCATGTTCAGATGTACTTGCGCGCGCAGTAAGTTCAAATCGCCAGTTGCGGCGTAGGCCGTCTGAAAAACGGTTAACGCGGCAAGCAGCATTAAGAGGGCGAAGTTATCAGTGTTGCGGTCGAGCCAAATCAGCCAGGCGTAAAACAGCAGCAATACCAGCCAATAGGCGGCAACGAAAAACGAGGCAGTTTGCGGCGAAAAGGGCAGTATGGCGGATGCGGCGAGCAACAGCGCCGCCAAGACGGTAGCAACAGGTTTCAGACGACCTTTATAACCCGTCCATTCGAGCATGGCTGCAGTCAGGAAGCCGCCGTATGCCGCAGGCAGCATGAGTTCTAAGAAGATTTGGCGGTGCAAAATGACGGCACCGGGGCTGATGAAAAACACCAACGCGCCGAGTATGGCAAGCACCGCCGCACCGATGAAAAACGGCCGCATGGGGTGGGTGAAAAACTTATTCATGGTTTGGCTTGATTCTGCATGAAGATGCTTTCGGATATGGATTTATTGGGCGGACAGGGTTGTATTTTTCGCCAAAGAGGCAAGCCTGCAGCTTGCTTACCCTCTCCCTAGCCCTCTCCCACGGGGAGAGGGGATTAGGCTGTCGAGTCCGATCATTCTCAGGTTTACCTGCCATCTAATTCCCAATCCTGCACTCTTTGATTTTCAGCAACTTGATTCCCTCTCCCCGTGGGAGAGGGTTAGGGAGAGGGCAACGAACCGCAAGGTTTGTCAGATACTCAAATGCCCGTATCATTCATATTATTGATATTATTGTTTGAATTGTATTATTTTCAATAATAATAAATAACCCTAAACCAATATAAATAACAGCCATTATCCAACGACTAAACTTCTCTACAATTTCACCAACACCTGAAATATTAGCCAATCTTTGTGCTGTATATACTAAAACAAAAATCAATATTAAAAATACAAGAAGAGTAACTAATAAGTCGACAAGATCTAAAGTCACAAAGTAAGGAACAAAAAGTCCAATATTATCTGCACCACAACTAGCAACTGTAACCAAAGCAACAATACCGACTAATTTTGACAACCCTTTTTCATCCAATTCTTTTTTAGCTCTTTTTTCGCCCTCACAATCGTCGTAAATAGCAACTTTAATACCTAAGTAAATCGGTATTAAACCTAATAAACCCAACACCCATTTTTCCGGAACATAATGCAAAAC
>NZ_CATNVN010000046.1:0-13493 GCF_951230505.1 uncultured Neisseria sp. | reverse complement strand
TGCTCAAACAGGTTTCCGCCAGCTCTGCCGGTACCGGCATTACGCAATTAATGGCTTCGGTTGCACTGGCCGCAATTATTTACGCAGCCGCCCGCCAAGCCGGACTTTCAGGCTTCAGCGCAGGCGATTTTATGTCGTTTTTGTCCAGCATGATCTTGATGTTTGACCCCATCAAACGCATGACCGGCGTGATGCAATCCCTGCAGCGTGGTTTGGCGGCGGCAGAAAGCGTCTTTACCTTTTTGGATCAACCCGAAGAAAGTAACGAAGGCAAACAAACCCTCAGCCCAAACCCTGGCAATATCGAATTTTGCGATGTTGTACACCGTTATCCCGAAGCCGAACGCAACAGCTTGAACCACATCAACCTGCTTGTCCCGCAAGGCAAAGTGACTGCCTTGGTCGGCGCATCGGGTTGCGGCAAAACCACCTTGGCCAATATGTTGCCGCGCTTCCTTAATCCCAATGAAGGCGAAGTTTTGATCGGCGGCATCAACGTCAATGAATATACGCTCGAAAGCTTGCGCAGCCGCATGGCATTCGTCGGCCAAAACGTTGTCCTGTTTAATGGTACGATTGCTGAAAACATTGCCTATGCTCAAACTGACAAATTCAGTGAGGCAGAAATTATCAATGCTGCAAAAGCCGCGAATGCTTGGGAATTTATCCAAAAAATGCCGCAAGGCCTGCACACTGAAGTCGGCGAAAACGGTTTAAAACTGTCCGGCGGCCAACGTCAACGTCTCGCTATTGCGCGTGCGCTTTTGAAAAACGCGCCGATTTTAATTTTAGACGAAGCCACCAGTGCATTGGATAATGAATCCGAACGTTTGGTACAAACCGCATTGGAAAACCTGATGCAAAACCGTACCACTTTGGTGATTGCCCACCGACTTTCTACCATCGAAAAAGCCGACAATATCGTTGTGATGCACGAAGGCAATGTAGTCGAACAAGGCACACACCAAGAATTAATCAGCGCAGGCGGACGCTATGCCGACCTGCACAGCCTCAGCGAAAAATCAGCCGTACCGGCGAGCAAGTAACTGAAGCCGTATTCCACTCTTTTTATTAACCTCGGCCGCCCCGACTTATCCTATTCAGACGGCCCCATCCGACAGAAAATATCAATGGCAGCATTCAATACCCAGAAAGTCTTGTCCGTACATCACTGGACCGACGCTTACTTCACTTTTACCTGCACCCGCGACGAATCTTTGCGCTTTGAAAACGGCCAATTCGTCATGGTCGGATTGATGGTGGACGGCAAGCCGCTGATGCGCGCATACAGCGTGGCTTCTGCCAACTGGGAAGAGCATCTGGAATTTTTCAGCATTAAAGTACAAGACGGCCCATTGACCAGCCGCCTGCAACACCTTAAAGTCGGCGATGATGTCCTTATCAGTAAAAAACCGACCGGCACACTGGTTGCCGGCGACCTAAATCCGGGCAAACACCTCTATCTCCTGAGCACCGGTACCGGCATCGCCCCTTTCCTAAGCATTACCAAAGACCCTGAAATTTACGAGCAATTCGAAAAAATCATCTTGGTTCACGGTGTACGCTACAAAAAAGACTTGGCATACTACGACCGCTTCACTAAAGAATTGCCCGAACACGAATACCTGGGCGATTTGGTTAAAGAAAAATTGATTTACTACCCGATTGTTTCACGCGAAGACTATGTACACCACGGCCGTCTGACCGATTTAATGCGCAGCGGCAAACTCTTCGAAGACATCGGTCTGCCTAAAATCAATCCGCAAGACGACCGCGCCATGTTGTGCGGCAGCCCTGCCATGTTGAAAGACACCTGCAACGTCTTGGACGAATTCGGCCTGACCGTTTCTCCGAAAACCGGTGTCCGCGGCGACTACCTGATTGAGCGCGCATTCGTCGATCAATAACGTATCCCCGGCAACAGGCCGTCTGAAACCCTTCTTTCAGACGGCCTAAAACCTTAATAATTTATCCCACATTATGCCTACCCTACTCATCATCCGTCCGTCCAACCGCCCACAACAAGATATCCAAACCTGCCATGCAGCCGGTTGGCAGGCTCAGGTATTGAGTCCGATTGAAATAGAGGCGGATCATTCGGCGCTAAAAAAACTTCCCGAACAATTCAAGCAAGCCGATGTCGTGTTTTGGGTCAGCCCCACCGCTATTGAAACCGCAGTGCCGCACTTGAACTTTTCAGACGGCCCCAGAGCACACATTACCGTCGGCCAAACCAGCCAACATACTTTGGCACAATTCTCCCCCTATCCCGTATTCTCTCCCGAAGATGGCAACGACAGCGAAGCCGTCTTGAGAATGCCTATTTGGAAAAACCTGCCACCCAATGCCCGAGTTTTAATCATTCGAGGTCATGGCGGCCGTGATTTTCTGGCAGACAAACTGACCGAACTGGGTTTCCAAATCGACATCGCCGAAATCTATTTCAGACGGCCACACGCCATCGATTGGCAGCACTTTAAAACCAAAGACATCGCCGCCGCCTACATTACATCCGGCGAGATCGCGCGCGAATTTTTCCATCAGATTCCGCCGCAATTTTCCCGATTCTTTGAATCCTTGCTATACTTTACCCATCATCCGCGCATTGCCGATACGCTTCGCATCGCCGGTGCCAAACATGTTGAAACCGTCACTTCTTTATCCGCTGCACTTTCATCCATACCACAAAGGAGCCAAGCAGTGAACCCAGTCGAAGACAATAAAGATACCCAACAAGTTGCCAATACAGCAGCTCCGGCGCCTGAACGTTCTGAAAACACCAGGCCGTCTGAACAAATCAAACCTACCCAACCTCAGCGAGTGGAGGCGAGCATGCCCGAGTCCAACAATCTCCCACAAAACAACGCCCCTGTTATCATCAAACAATCTGGCGGCAAAGCCTTGGCCGCAGGTGCAACCGTCTTGGCACTGCTAGGCCTAGGCGCGAGCGGATTCCTGTTTGTACAGGGTCAAAATGTTTTAAAAAACCAAGAGCTCGAATTCAACCAAAAAATCGACAAAGCGGCGTTGGGCGAATCTGAAAACGCCAGCCTTTTAAAAGACAACCTCAACCGCCAAACCGCTATTCAGGCCGAGTTAGACCGCCTGAACAACGGTCAAAAAAACAATAGCGATCAAATCCTGCAAACGCAGAAAGCTTATCAAGAGTTACTCAAAGGCCGTATCAACTGGCTGGTCGACGAAGCCGAATCTATGCTGAACACTGCTTCGCAACAATTGATGCTGTCAGGCAACCTTCAAGGCGCGGTCAGCGTATTGGAACACATCGACAGTCGCTTAAGCCGTTTTGAACAGCCTGAGCTTATCCCTGTCAAACAAGCCATCAGCAATGATTTGGCCGCGCTGAAAAACCGTCCTTATGTCGATATTTCCGCCACTGCCTTGCGTATCGACCGTTTGGAAACCGGTATTTCAGGCCTGCCTTTGGTTTTGGATGGCGTATTGAAACCAGGTGCCGCGCCTGTCGAAGCCGCTAATTCAGGAACTTGGTGGGAAAACACATGGGAAAAATCCCTTAATGCCCTCAAAGGCTTGGTTGAAGTCCGTCATCTTGATAGCAACGACGCCATGTTGATTTCGCCCGATCAAACCTACTTCATCCGTGAAAACCTGCGCCTGCGCCTTTTGGATGCGCGCATTGCCCTGTTGCAACACAACGGCGAAGTGTATCAAAGCGATTTGAACAACGTTGAAGCAACCGTGAAGCAATACTTCGACAGCAAATCCCCTGCTACGCAGTCATGGTTGAAAGAGTTGGCCGAACTCAAAGCCCTTGATGTCCGCATGATTTCAGACGACAGCCTGAAAGCCAGCTTGAGCGCCGTTCGCGCTTATCAAGAAGGTTCGCGTACACAAATGACGACCGAAGAAGCTACGCAAACCCAAGCTGCCGAGAAAACCGCTTCCGCTCCGGCTGCAACTACCGAGCAAGCCACAACTGCCGCACCGGCTGCCGCTTCTGCCCCTCAATCTTTAGAAGCACCTGCATTGCCGTCTGAAAACAAAAAAGAACCGGCCGCCGAAGCTTCCAAACCACAAAACCAAACCAAGCCTGCTGCCAAAATTAAAGGAGAGCAAGCATGAAAACCGTCGTTTGGATTGTCATTCTGTTTGCCGCCGCCGTCGGTTTAGCGTTGGCTTCCGGCATTTATACCGGCAACGTGTATGTCGTGGTTGAACAAACCATGCTGCGTATCAATCTGCATGCCTTTGTTTTAGGCCTACTGTTGAGCGTATTCGTCTTGTATTTCCTGATTAAATTCGTGTTCGGCCTCTTGAACATTCCGGCGCGTATGCAACGCTTCGGCATCGCCCGCAAAGGTCGTCAAGCTTCTGCCTCGTTGAACAGCGCAGGTTTGGCATATTTTGAAGGCCGTTTTGAAAAAGCCGAACAAGAAGCCGCCAAAGTCTTGCAAAACAAAGAAGCAGGCGACAACCGCACCCTGGCTTTGATGTTGGGCGCGCACGCGGCCGACCAAATGGAAAACTTTGAATTACGCGACCGCTATCTGCACGAAATCGAACACCTTCCACAAAAACAACAACTTTCCCGCCATCTTTTGCTGGCCGAATCTGCGCTGAGCCGCCGCGATTATCCGACTGCCGCACAAAACCTTGAAGCCGCAGCCAAAATCAACGGCAACTTGAGCCGCTTAGTGCGTCTGCAATTGCGTTATGCCTTTGATCACGGCGATGCTTCAGATGTCTTGGCAAAAGCGGAAAAACTGGTCAAAGCCGGCGCCATCAACGATTACGAAGCAGAACAGTATCAAAACTGGGCATATCGCCGCCTCTTGAGCGAAGTAACCGATGCAGGCCGTCTGAAAGCTTGTTTGAAACAGATTCCCGAAAGCGTGAAGTCTGGCCAATTGTGCGTCGCGATTGCCGAAAAATACGAGCGTTTGGGTTTGTATGCCGATGCAGTCAAATGGGTTAAAACCCATTATCCGCAAACCCGCCAGCCCGAGCTTTTGGAAGCTTTTGTCGAATCCGTGCGTTTCCTAAGCGAGCGCGAGCAACAAAAAGCCATCGACTTGGCAGACTCTTGGCTGCAGGAACAACCCGACAATGCACCACTATTGATGTATCTTGGCCAACTGGCTTACGGACGCAAACTTTGGGGCAAAGCCCAAGGCTACCTCGAAGCCAGTATCGCCCTGCAACCCAGCGTATCCGCACATTTGGTCTTGGCTCGTGTGTTTGATGAAACTGACCAGCCACAAAAAGCGCAAGAACAACGCAATCTGGTTTTGGAAAGCGTGGCAGAAGAAGAACATCCGGCAGCTCTTCCTCAGCCAAATTAATGTGCTGATTTCGCATTAAGCAACAATATGAAATCTACAACAGAACCAATCATTTAATCATTTCAGACGGCCTCAATACATATCTAAGGCCGTCTGAACTTTGTCCAACACACCAAATCAGAAAGCCTATTTATCATGACTGCTCTGAAAAACGACACTTTCCTCCGCGCCCTGCTCAAACAGCCTGTCGAATACACGCCCATCTGGATGATGCGCCAAGCCGGACGCTATCTGCCTGAATACAAAGTCACACGCGCACGCGCAGGCAGCTTTCTCGATTTGTGCAAGAACACCGAGCTGGCAACCGAAGTTACCATCCAGCCTTTAGAACGTTTTGATCTGGACGCAGCAATTCTGTTTTCCGATATTCTGACCGTTCCAGATGCCATGGGTTTGGGCCTGTATTTTGCCGAAGGTGAAGGCCCGAAATTCGAACGCGCCTTGCAACACGAAGCCGACATTGCAAAACTGCAAGTTCCCGACATGGAAAAACTGCAATACGTCTTTGATGCCGTAACTTCCATCCGTAAAGCACTGGACGGCCGAGTTCCGCTGATCGGCTTCTCCGGCAGCCCGTTCACGCTCGCCTGCTACATGGTTGAAGGCGGCAGCAGCAAAGAATTCCGCACCATCAAAACCATGATGTATTCGCGCCCTGATTTGCTGCATAAAATCCTCGACACCAATGCTCAAGCCGTTACCGCTTATCTCAACGCCCAAATCGATGCCGGCGCACAAGCCGTACAAATTTTCGACACTTGGGGCGGCGTGTTGAGCGATGCAGCGTTTAAAGAATTCAGCCTGAAGTACATCCGACAAATTGTTGCCGGACTCAAACGTGAAAGCGAAGGCCGCCGCGTGCCTGTTATCGTATTTGCGAAAGGCGGCGGCTTATGGCTGGAAAGCATGGCAGAAATCGGCGCAGATGCATTAGGCTTGGACTGGACCTGCAACATCAGCGAAGCACGCCGTCGCGTCGGCGAACAAGTTGCCCTGCAAGGCAACTTCGACCCGTTTGCTCTCTTTGGCACACCGGAATCTATCCGCACCGAAGTCGCGCGCATCCTTGCCGACTACGGCAAAGGCAGCGGCCATGTATTCAACCTCGGCCACGGCATCAACCAACACGCCGATCCGGAACACGCCAAAATTTTGGTCGATACCGTACATGAATTGTCCCGTCAGTATCACCGTTAATGGAAACAACGCAAAGGCCGTCTGAAAACAAAAACACAATTATCGTGTAAATTTGTTTTCAGACGGTTTTTCTATATACTTAATATTTGAAGTTTGTTGGCCCCAACCTTCAATTTAAAAACTCAACCAATCCCTACCGAATATGAATTTCTTAAAAGACATCACTTGGACCGAGATTTTTATCTTCGCCCACACCTGCGCCGCACTCGTCTGCATGCTGCGCGTGTTGTACAAACAAAAAAATATCGGCTCAACCTTTGCCTGGCTGATTATCCTCTTCCTTTTCCCCGTGTTCGGAACCATCGCCTACATCCTTATCGGCGAGCCTCGTCTCGGCACGGCCCGCGCCAAACGTACCGGCGAAATGAACCGCTTCTACCGCAACTTTGCCGCCACCCATCTAGCCGATATCTATCTCGACATTGCCGACCAAGCCAAATCACGTTACCACGGCATCAGTAAAGTTGCCGAAAAAGGAACGGGGCTGGGTGCCACCAAAGGCAATGCCATGAGCCTGCTCTCGACCACCGATGCCATCATCGATAGTATGCTTACAGACATACGCGCCGCAGCCCATTCCTGCCTGTTGGCCTTTTACATTATCGAACCCAAAGGCCGCATTGAAGAAATTCTAAATGAAATTCTTGCCGCCAAAGCCAGAGGCGTAGACTGCTCCATACTGGCCGATGCCGTCGGCAGCAGGAGCTTTCTTGAAAGCGATTGGGTAGAGAAACTGCGCCAAGCAGGCGTTGAAGTACATACCTCCTTACCTGTCGGCATCTGGCGTACATTATTCACGCGCACCGACCTGCGCAACCACCGCAAAATCCTCGTTATCGACAGCAAAATCGGTTACACCGGCAGCTTCAACCTTGTCGACCCGCGCTATTTCAAACAAAACTCTGGCGTCGGAGAATGGGTCGATGCCATGATGCGCTGTACAGGGCCTATGGTTTTGGAACTGTCTGCCGTCTTCTTCGCCGACCTCGCCGTCGAAACCGATGAAAACCTCCAAAACGTACAAACATACCTCAATCAAGCCCAAAGCCTGCTGCCCCAAATCCTTCCTGAAAAAATGCAGCAAGGCGATATTGTTGCCCAAATCATTCCATCCGCCCCAGAGCAAAGCAGCTTCGTTATCTACGAAACCATCATCAGCGCCATCTATGCCGCCACAAAACAAATCACGATTACTACTCCCTACTTTGTCCCCGACGAGCCGCTTCTCATGGCATTAACCGTTGCCGCCAAACGCGGCGTCAAAGTGACCCTGATACTGCCTGCCAAAGTTGACTCACTGATGGTACGCTACGCCTCACACGCCTACTACCCTATGTTGCTGGAAGCCGGTGTCAAAATTGCCATGTTTAAAGGTGGGCTCTTACATGCCAAAACCATGACCATTGATGAAGACTACTCTCTCTTCGGTACGGTCAACATGGACATGCGCAGCTTCTTCCTCAACCTAGAAATCAGCCTCGCCATCTACGATCGCGATACCACTAAACAAATCTGCCACCTACAGCGCAGCTACCTTAAAAACAGCAGCTACATTGCCATCAAATCATGGCAACAACGCTCCAAACTCCGCGGCCTCGTGGAAAATGCCGTCCGCCTAATGAGCCCTTTGCTGTAAAACATAAATATTTAGGCCGTCTGAAAAATACTTTTCAGATGGCCTTTTTAAATAAAACACTGATAGACAAAATTCTTTATTGACAGATATTCAAGCTATCCCATCTCTCCCTCTCAGAAAAAGTAAGACTCAACCCCTTTCTCAGCCAAAGAATCTTTACTAAATTTTACTAAAATATAAACAAAATGATTTTTATAAAAATCATATTAATTTTAGAATGAAATGAAACAGAATATATTTATTAATATTCATTAAGAATTTGATAATCATTATTATAATAATTAGAATAAGCAGTCAATTTTTTACTTAGGAAAAATCATGAATAAGGTCTCCTCTCCTGTATTCCGCCTTAGTATCATTACACTCGCATTATCAACAAGCTTCGCTCATGCCGAAAATTTGCAACCCGCAGAAACTGCCGAGCTGAATGAAATTAAAGTCACCGGTACTGCCGTACCGACTCGTGTAACCCGCAACCAGCTTGACCGCGAAACTTCGACCGATTTGAAACAAGTCATGAAAGACCAAATCGGTATGGACGTCGGCGGTGGCAACGGCGTAGCGCAGTTTTACAGCATCCGCGGCGTTGGTGAAGACAAGATTAACCTAGAAGTCGACAACACCAGCCAATCCACTAAAATCTTCCACCACCAAAGCCGCTTCCAGCTTGACCCCGCTTTGGTGAAAAACATCAACGTCGAAAAAGGCACAGGTGCGGCGAGCGCGGGCTTGGGTGCGGTCGGCGGTACCATCCGCGTAACGACGGTTGACGCGAAAGACCTGCTGACTGACGGCAAACCTTTCGGTTTCAAACTCGGCGCGGGCTTGAGCAGCAATAAAGGCTCAACCGGCAACGCGGCGGTTTACGGCTATCAAAATGGCTTCGATGCCTTGTTTGCAGGCAACTTCCTCAACAACCGCGACTACAAAGACGGCAACGGCAATGTCAACCTCGGCAGTCGTCTGAAACAGCACAGCTACCTCGCCAAACTCGGCTACGATTTCAACGACGACCACGGTATCCGCCTGACCTACCGTCAGGAATACCAAAAAGGCAACCGCACCGACAAAGCCGAGTTCCAAAACGTTGACAGCTACATCGGCGTGGACGGCACTTATCAAAAAGAGCAGACCTACAATCTGGAATACCGCGGCCGCAATGTCGGCTTCATCGACAAAATCGACGCCAATGTCTTCCAAATCAACACCGACGACACCAAGCCGCCTAAAGGCGCTCCTTCTCCAAAAGCCCAAGCTTCCGGCACAGCGCAAGGCGGCGTTCCCATCGGTCAGCTTGAGTTAAGCAAAATCAAAGCGACCGGTGCCAACCTGAACCTTGCCAGCTCCTTCGGCGACGGACACATGGTGAAATACGGCGTCAACTACCGCCACGAAACCTCCGAGCCGTCCGACAAAGGCGCATGGCTGAAGATTCTCGGCCTGTATGACCGCGACAAAGAGAAAAAGGCCGAATACGGCGTGTACGCGGAAGGCATTTGGAACCTGCACCCCGTTACCCTGACTACCGGCCTGCGTTACGACCATTTCAAATACAACGCTGCCAGCAAACAAAGCGCGTCGTACGGCCAGCTCAACCCCAGCATCGGCGCGATTTGGGACATCAACGACAACTTCTCCCTCTTGGCAAACCTCAATCAGGCAAGCCGCGCGCCCCGCCTGAACGAAGCCCTGTTGGCTAACGAACGCGCAGGCGCCGCCGCCGATTTGGACGGCAACCTCAAAGCCGAAACCGCCCGCCGTGCCGAATTGGGCTTCAAATGGCGCAACGACAACTTCAACGTCAGCGGCAGCGTGTTCCACCAACGCATCAAAGACCTCATCGTCTATCGTTGGGCAAAAATCAACAACAACACCGCCTCCATCACCGAACGCGGCAAGATTTACAACGGCGGCACGCTCAAAACCTACGGCTACGAACTTGACGCATCCTACCGCTGGGGCGGTCTGACCGTGCGTGCCGGCGTATCCTACGTCAAACCGCGTCTGAACGGCGAAATGTACTACGGCGAAAGCCCGATTCAAGCGGAAGACCACGAAAGTTCGTTCACCTTCTGGAACACCGGCCGCCAATGGCTAACCGGCCTGTCCTACCAGTTTGAAAACCCCAAACTCGAAATCGGCTGGCGCGGCCGCTACGCCCAAAGCGTGAAATATACCGACGTCGCCCGCGGACAAGGCACGATACACGGCAAGAAAGCCGGTTACGGCGTACACGACATTTACGCCAACTGGCAGCCGCTGAAAAAAGACAACCTGAACGTCAACTTCGCCGTCAACAACATCGGCAACAAACAATACCGTTCGCACAGCCAACGCTTCCCCGACGGCAACGGACGCGTCCCCTTCTACGAACGCGGTCGCGAGTTTGCCTTGGGCGTGAACTATCGTTTCTGATGATACGAACGACCTTATAAAGAAATTAAAGGCCGTCTGAAATTCAATTTTCAGACGGCCTTTTATAATTCGTAGACAATTTGATTTTAAAGTGTTTCCTCTCCCTTGCTAGTTACACAACGGATTATCCAGTCTTCAAATCGTCTCCATTGGGCTTCTTTTCCGAATCGGTCATGATTTGATTCCTTCTGAAAACTGACTACTCATTCTTCCAATATAAATAAGATCATCTCCAGTGCCGTCTAAAAAAATAAAGGCTGTATTTTTACATTTAACCATGCCGTTGGAGATTGATTCTATTTGTGTGTTTAAAAAATACAATGCAAATATTCATTACACTTTTACTGTAAACCATTTGACAAAGTCATTTTTAAAGCTATAATATTTCTCATATATGATTTTTATTATATATGTTTATTTATAGACAATTCATTCCGAAACAAGGAGCAATAAAATGAAACGAAACTTGGGTACTTTGGATCGCGTAATCCGTATTGTTATCGGTGTAGCGCTGATTGCTGCAGCCGCTACCGGGCAAATTGGCTGGTGGGGTTGGCTGGGCATCATCCCCCTGGGTACAGCACTGATTGGCAACTGCGCACTGTACAGCTTATTAGGCATCAACACCTGCCGCATCAACAAAAAATAACGAAGGCAAAACATGAGTACGGTCGGACAACTCCCGCGAATTACGCCTTCCGAAGCAATGGCAAAAATCCGTGAGGGCGCGTTGGCAGTGGACATCCGAAGCCAAGCCGAATATCGGGGCGGGCATATTGTCGGTGCATTATCCCTTCCGCCTGAACAGCAGCGAGACAGACTGCCCGATAATTCAGCCTCGTGCCTGATTTTTTATTGTCTGAGCGGCAAACGTACAACTCAGGCAGAAACTATATTGTCAGCGCTTGGCCAAGGTCGAGAATGCTATATTCTAGAAGGAGGCTTACAGGCATGGAAAGCTGCAGGGCTTCCTATTGTTGCCGACCGTGCCGCACCGGACATCATGCGACAGGTGCAAACCATAGCGGGCAGTTTGATTCTGTTGGGTGTGCTGGCAGGTTGGCTGGTATCGCCTTGGTTTTATCTGATAGACGTGATAGTCGGCGCAGGCCTGTTAACGGCCGGACTAACCGGATTCTGCGGCATGGCATGCCTGCTGACCAAAATGCCATGGAACCATTAAGCAAAGGCCGTCTGAAAGTTGCTGCTGAGGCCATTATGACTGATAATTCGACCTCCTCATTTGCCGACAAGCGTGAAAAATGACCACTGCCGACAATCAACCGCCCTACGAAGAAGCCAGCGCTTTTCTCAAACTTCTGGCCAATCCCAACCGCCTCGCCGTATTGTGCAAACTACATGAAAGGCCGCACAATGTAACTGAATTGGCTGAATCATCCGGACTGCCGCAAGCGGCAATGTCCAGCCAATTAGCGCTATTACGTGAAGCCGGTTTGGTATCGTTTGAAGTGAACCATCGGGAACGGCAATATTACATTGCCGACCCGAGGGTCACCGAGATGATACAGTTGCTGTATTCCTTTTTCTGTGCAGAAAAATCTTGAAATGTTATCGAAATAGGATAGCCAAAAAATCTATCCATTTATAATTTTAAATGGCCGTCTGAACCTTTTTCAGACGACCTTTATTGTATTTTTAGTCTTGCCATATAATCTCGTGTTTAGAACCATAAGTAATCTTCTTGATATTGTTTTCAAGAGCAATTTCTTTATCTAATGTTCCTGAGTATTCCGAACCTGCTAATTTTTGAAATAAAGTAACATTCAGCTCATCGTTGCGGCTAGTTGTTTTGATATCTGAAATACCCATTGCACTATTGCCTAATAAGCCTGTCAAATGCACCTGCCTATTCCCCTTAGCTTCATTGACAGCAACTTTGAAATTCCAAATATCTTCCAACTTAATTTCTTCATTAGAGAAAAAGCAGCCGGATAATATCAAGCCTGCAATACCCAGTATCATTGCCCTCATTTTCATAATAATTCCCTGATCGATTTAGTAACCTTAGGTTTGATTTTCAAAACTGACAGTTTCAGTATTTTCAGACGGCCTTTATTTCATACTGTTTCTGTATTTTCACTTAAAATCCACATGCGTGCGTACCGTACACACGCTACCGAAAGGTTTTATGCATGCTACCGCATTCTTTGTTTGACGCTACTGAAGTAATTAATTTACATTATATGACTTACTAATTACTCACCATCACATTCATATATATCTGAAGATTTCGGATATATAACTTCTAATAAATTATAAATCGACTCAACCTCATTAATATATGATATATCAGAATTATAATGTTTAATACTCTCTCTTCTGGCTGCATATAAGCTGTGATTTTTATCTTGAGTATCATTATATTTATCTTTGTATACTTCGTTATATTTTTCAATTAAGATACATGCCCCTTTTTTTACGCTGTCTTGATTAGATAAATATACGTCTGAAGTTACCTGCATAATGCCAGATGTTTTAATTCTACCAGTCCCAAAAAGTAATCTTTCCATAAACCTACATAATATATGTCTATTAAAATCTTCATAAATTAAAATCGAATATATTAATGCTTTTTGTTTTTCAATAATGCTATTATCTATATCAGTCCCAATTGCTTCTTCAATAATATAACCATATTTATGAGAAAAACGATCGTGCTTATGCTTTACATAATTTAATTTCCTATTATTATCTAAAGATGATATTGAAATATCTTTAATAACTTTATATATATAACCAATAATCGCAAACCACAATGCTGTTGTAATTTCTTGTTCCGTTGGCAAAGGGAAGTATCTTTTTTCAATAAAATTTTTATAAACAATGTATGAGATAAATATAGAAATAAAAGCTGTTAGAATATATTTTACCCAGTTTGTAATTTTTAATCTGCCTATGAT
>NZ_CATNVN010000045.1:0-13523 GCF_951230505.1 uncultured Neisseria sp. | reverse complement strand
ATTCTATCCTTTTTTATTCCGGCATTCAGTTGAGGTTGGCCTCAAAGATAAAAAGCGACTATCAAATTGGTTTTAAAGAAAGTTATTCCGTTATCCACAGATAGTTTGGTTCTTCATCAAAATCATCATTTTAAAAATTAAAATATTATGATTTGAAGAAAACACTGAATTATCAACACAAAAATGACAAAATATAGAGAAATAGAACTAAGTTTATGATTTTCATAAATTTATGAAACTTTTAAGATTGGAAAATGGTTTTTATGAAATAAAATATCAAAAGCTAAGTCTGATTCGATTTACCTGATATTTTCCTACAAACAAGAATTTCATATTTTCTTTATTTAAATCAAACAACTTAAAAGTAATTATCTGTAATCCTAGAAAGTAATTTTATTTCAGGATACAATAGCCTTACTGAAAAATTTTTCCCATTCCATCTAATAGGAGTAGCAAAATGAGTATTAAAGTAGCGATTAATGGTTTTGGCCGTATCGGTCGTCTGGCATTGCGTCAAATTGAAAAAGCCCAAGGTATCGAAGTCGTTGCTGTTAACGACTTGACTCCTGCCGATATGCTGCTGCACCTCTTTAAATACGACAGTACTCAAGGCCGCTTTGAAGGCTCTGCCGAATTGAAAGATGATGCGATTGTTGTTAACGGCAAAGAAATCAAAGTATTTGCCAATCCTAATCCTGAAGAATTGCCTTGGGGCGAGCTGGGTGTGGACGTCGTCCTCGAATGTACCGGTTTCTTTACCAATAAAACCAAAGCAGAAGCCCATATCCGTGCCGGTGCGCGCAAAGTTGTGATTTCTGCCCCTGGCGGCAATGATGTTAAAACCGTTGTATACGGCGTAAACCAAGATATTTTGGACGGCAGCGAAACTGTTATTTCAGCCGCTTCTTGTACGACTAACTGTCTGGCCCCTATGGCTGCGGTATTGCAAAAAGAATTCGGTATTGTTGAAGGCCTGATGACCACCATCCACGCTTATACCGGCGACCAAAACACCCTTGACGCGCCACACCGCAAAGGCGACTTCCGCCGCGCCCGTGCTGCTGCATTGAATATCGTACCGAACAGCACCGGTGCCGCTAAAGCCATCGGCTTGGTTATCCCTGAGTTGAATGGAAAACTTGATGGTTCTGCCCAACGCGTTCCTGTAGCCACCGGCTCTTTGACCGAACTGGTTTCTGTTCTCGAACGCCCTGTTACCAAAGAAGAAATCAATGCAGCCATGAAAGCTGCCGCCAACGATGCTTTAGGCTATACTGAAGATCAAATCGTTTCTTCCGACGTTATCGGTATCGAGTACGGCTCACTTTTCGATGCGACTCAAACCCGTGTGATGACAGTTGGCGACAAACAATTGGTAAAAACCGTTGCTTGGTACGACAACGAAATGTCTTACACTTGCCAATTGGTTCGCACCTTGGAATTCTTTGCCAGCAAAATCTAAAGGATAACAGACTGAATCAAATAGCCTGTGGATAATTAAAAGGCCGTCTGAACATTTCAGACGGCCTTTTGTTTGTAGGTAGATTTAATTTGTAATCAGATTGTGGATAGTTTAATCACTGTGGCACATTTGTTTTCTATCCTAAACTGCACTTCATAATCTGCAATATTCATTACATAAACCCGTTCGGGAATATCTTGATAGGCAGGGCGAGGATCTTGGGCGATGCTTTGCTCAATGAGATGTTTTTCTTCTGTGGATAAATGTTCTGCAAGCGTACTTTCTGCCCAGACAACGTTCAATTCTTCAGGTTTGCCGCTGACAAAGCCTGATGATGCGTCAGGTTTGGATTCGACAAACGGGATGTAGGGTTTGATATCCACTACCGGAGTACCGTCCAATAGGTCTGCACCGCTGCAATAGATGCGGACAGGTTTGCCTGTTTCGATGCGTTCGAGTTTCAGCAGGGATAAACCGAGATGATTGGGGCGGTGCGGACTACGCGTGGCAAATACGCCCATTTTTTGTTTGCCTCCGAGCCGTGGCGGACGCACCATTTGTGCCCAACCTTCATCTAATACACCGTGGAAAATAAAACTTATCCACACATAGTCGAAATCTTCCAAGCCCCGAACGCTGTCTGCGGTAAATTCAGGAGTGAGTTTAATGCAAATTTCTGCCGCAGGAACCAAACCGGGTTGGCGGGCAATGCCGAATTTTTGTTTGTAGGGGGAATGAACGGTTGCAATAGGCGTAATCGAATAGGACATAATTTGTGGATAAATATTCTGTGCAAACTGTCATCATATCATAGATGTTTTCCCACATTTTGCAGTAGTAATTTGTTATAATACAAAGTATTTATTCCAAATGCCCGTACATGGGCAATAAATGCTCAATTTGAATAATATAAAATAAAATCAATAGGTTAAATTAATCCATGATTGTTTCTATCGATGTAGATGCACAAAAAACGTTTACGCCTTTGTGCCCGAAAGAATTGCCTGTCGCCGAAGGTCATCTGATTGCGGATGAACTCAATGCCCAAGCTGCATTGGCAGATTTACGCGTGATGACGAAAGATGCGCATCATGCCGCGGCAAAATGGCTTGTGGATAATCCTGTTGATATGTTGAAACCGACGGGTTTACCCGATGCGGATTTGACTTGGGTGTCGCATGCGATGGTTGGAACATATGGCTATGAGTTGTTGGATGGCCTGCCTTCAGCCAAGGAATACGATTATTGCGTTTGGAAAGGTGTCGATCCTGAGTTACACCCCTACGGCGCATGTTTTCACGATATTGAAGAAAAGCTCAGTACAGGTTTGATCGAATGGTTGCGCTGTCAAAATGCAGATACAGTCATTGTCGGTGGTTTGGCAACGGATTATTGTGTGAAGACAACGGTTTTACAGTTGCTTAAAGGCGGGGCTTGGAAAGTCATCGTCAATCAGGCTGCTTGCTGCGGCATTGCTCCGGAAACGGTTGAATCTGCATGGCAGGAAATGCATTCTGCCGGGGCAGTTATTTTAGAAAACGCCGAAGAAATAAAAAAATACATTAATAATCAGTAAATTATATTTAAAATTCTGTTGTTTCACGTGAAACATTTTCCAAAATATGAAGATTTTACTTGTCCGCTTGTCCAGTATGGGCGATTTAATTCATACGTTGCCCGCAGTTGAAGATTTGGCGCGACAATGTCCTGAGGTAGAGCTCCATTGGCTGTGTGAGGCAGGGTTTGCAGATATTGCCCGCTTACATCCTTTTGTCAAAAAGGTTCATGTAATGAAATGGCGGCAGTGGCGCAAACACCTTTTTCAGGCTGAAACGTGGCGTGAAATAGGCCGTCTGAAAACAGATTTACAGGCTGAATCTTTTGATTTTGTTTTAGATAGTCAAGGACTGATTAAAAGCGCATGCTTTGCCAAAATGGCGAAATCCCCTATTTACGGTTTAGATAAACACAGCGCGCGTGAAAGTTTGGCTGCCCTTGCATATAGTAAAACGTTTGTCGTACCGAAAGGCAAAAATGCAGTTTGGCGAAACCGTGAATTATTTGCACAAGTATTTGGTTATACAATGCCTGAGACGCAGGTATTTGGTTTGTCGGTTCCTGAATCAGGCCGTCTGAAAAATTTGCAATCCCCTTATTACGTTGCTTTGCATGCAACCAGTCGCGACAGTAAATTATGGCCGGTAGAACACTGGCGTGCATTATTGAAAAAGTTGAATGAAGAGCAACAATGCAATGTGTATCTGCCGTGGGGAAATGAAACCGAAAAAATGCGTGCCGAACAGATTGCAAGCGATTTACCGTTTGCTTCGGTTTGCGACAAAATGAATTTATTACAGGCTGCATTTTTATTGAAAAACGCAGAGGGTATTATTGGCGTAGATACCGGACTACTGCATCTTGCCAATGCACTGGAAAAGCCTGTTGTAGGAATTTATACAGATACAGATCCGGCCAAGACCGGCGTTCAAGTTTCGGCTTATGCAAAAAATTTAGGCGGGATTGCTCAAATTCCCAATGTTGACGAGGTTTACCAAACCTTGATGGATTGTGTTGCAGCATACGGTAAATAATTGCTGGGGAGTTGGATTTATTTTCTGAGTAAATGCTTTAGAAATGATATAATTCCGCTCTATTTGCCAAGATTTATACAAATTTGGTTTTGTCATGTTGGTGAAAACCGAATTGGATTTTATATAAAGAATGTATTATCAAAAGCAGTATGCTTGATTTGATGGACATTCTTTTTAGGAGAATTGAATGAAAGCACTGGTCGCAGTAAAGCGCGTAGTGGACTACAACGTCAAAGTTCGTGTGAAAGCCGATGGTTCCGATGTGGATATCGGTAATGTCAAAATGTCGATGAACCCGTTCGATGAAATTGCGGTAGAAGAAGCTGTCCGTTTGAAAGAAGCCGGAAAAGTAAGCGAGATTGTTGCTGTTTCTCTTGGCGAGAAAAAATGCGAAGAAACGTTGCGTACTGCTTTAGCGATGGGTGCCGACCGTGCGGTTCATGTTGAGACTGATGCGAAGTTGGAGCCTTTGGCCGTTGCGAAATTGCTGAAAGCTGTTGCGGATAAAGAAAATCCGCAAATTTTACTGCTGGGTAAACAGGCAATTGACGATGACGCCAACCAAGTTGCCCAAATGCTGGCTGCGTTGTTGAATGCGGCTCAAGGTACTTTTGCATCAAAAGTGCAAATTGAAGGCGAAGAAGCATTGGTAACCCGTGAAATTGACGGCGGCGAAGAGACTGTTGCATTGAAATTGCCTGCGGTCATCAGTGCAGATTTGCGTTTGAACGAACCACGCTTTGTCAAACTTCCTAATATCATGGCGGCAAAGAAAAAACCTTTGGAAAAATTGAGTCCTGCCGATTTGGCTGTGGATATTTCTCCGCGTTTGAATACCGTGAAATTTGCCGAACCTAAAGCACGTCAAGCCGGTGTGAAAGTGGCGGATGTTGCCGAGTTGGTTGAAAAACTGAAAAACGAAGCCAAAGTGATCTAAGGAGTATGAAATGAACGTATTGATTATTGCGGAACATAATAACCAACATTTGAATCCTGCCACTTTGCATGCGGTAACGGCTGCCGCCAAATTGGGTAATGTAGATTTATTGGTTGCCGGCAGTAATGCTGCTGCGGTGGTTGAAGAGGCGAAACAGGTTGCAGGCGTAGCGAAAGTTTTAGTAGCCGATTCGCCTTATTACGCTGAAGGTTTGGCAGAAGAATTAGCGCCTTTGGTTGTTAAACTGGCTGCGGATTACCGCTATGTGGCTGCGACTGCAACAGCGTTTGGTAAAAATCTGTTGCCCCGAGTAGCCGCCCTGTTGGATGTGCCACAAGTTTCGGATTTAACCGAAGTTGTGGATAACTCAACATTTGTCCGTCCGATTTATGCCGGTAATGCATTTGAAACTGTTCAATCCAATTCTGAAAAGCTGGTGCTGACTTTCCGTGCAACCGCATTTGATGCTGCCGGACAAGGCGGTAATGCAGAAGTGGTCAATGTTGAGGCAATGCCTGCTCAAAACCTGAGCCGTTTCGTAAACCGTCAACTTTCCCAGTCTGACCGCCCTGAATTGACTCAGGCAAAAGTGATTGTTTCCGGTGGCCGTGCATTGGGCAGTGCTGAAAAATTCAATGAAGTGTTGACTCCTTTGGCGGATGTTTTGGGTGCAGCGATTGGTGCTTCCCGTGCGGCAGTTGACGCCGAGTATGCGCCAAACGATGCCCAAGTCGGTCAAACCGGTAAAGTGGTTGCGCCGCAACTGTACTTTGCTATCGGTATTTCCGGAGCCATCCAACACGTTGCCGGTATGCAGGACAGTAAAGTGATTGTTGCCATCAACAAAGATGCTGACGCTCCGATTTTCAATGTGGCAGATTACGGCTTGGTTGGTGATTTGTTTGAAGTTGTGCCTCAACTGACTGAAGCACTGAAAAACTAATGTTTCACGTGAAACGTTCAGACGGCCTTTTATAACAAAGGCCGTCTGAAAATATTTTGGCATGATTACGACCTATAAAACCATTACCACACCGACACAGGCTGAATTTAAAGATAAAGGCAGCCGCTTTATCGCGTACGCCTATCCGATCCGCACTTTGGCCGATGTGAAGAAATATCTCGACCCATTAAAGGAAGAGCATCACAAAGCACGACATTGGTGTTACGCCTATCGATTGGGTGTGGACGGAATGCAGTTTCGTGCAAACGATGATGGAGAACCGTCCGGAAGCGCAGGCCGCCCTATTCTGGGACAGATTGATTCTGTCGGCGTAACGGATGTGTTGGTTGTGGTTGTGCGCTATTTTGGCGGTACGCTATTGGGTGTTCCCGGTTTGATTCATGCTTATAAGGAATCAACGGCTCAGGCATTGGCGATAGCTGAAGTTGTTGAAAAGAATGTCGAAAAGACAGTTTGGTTGAAGTGTGAATATCCTGTTTTGAATGAGGCTATACGGATTGCCAAACAATATCAGGCCGATATTGTGGAACAGGATTTGCAGCTGGATTGTAAGTTGACAGTGAAAATAGCATTGGCCGATTATGAAGCTTGTATTGCTGCTTGGAAAAATACGCGTCAAATTGAAGTAGATATTGAGAAGCCGTTTGAATAAAAGGTCGTCTGAACATATTTGAGAAATCAAAAGTTTCAGACGGCCTTTGATGTTTTAGCCTTGGTATTTGTCTAAAGCATTTACGCTTGAGCGCAGGTGTTCCCAAGCCAGTTGATGAAATTCCCCCAGTGCGTTCCATAGGGCATCTTCGCTCATAATGCTGTATTCGCCCTGTGTACGCAAATCAACATCTGCACCTTCTTCAATGGCTTGATAACACACTTGGTATTCGTTGGTATAGAAGTCATCCATGTCTTGCATGAGGCTTGCAGCATGTTTCCAGCGGGCGATATCTGCTTCCAGTTGCGGCAGTAATTCGCACCATTCGCGGTATTTGCTTTGAATTTCATCAATACGTTTTTGCATGATTTGTCCTTTCGTTGTTTGAAATTAGAGTATGGTTGTCTTGGTGCAATATTATTCTTAATTTGAAACAGCTATGCAAGATGGAACAATATTCCATCGATTGAATTTTATTTACAACATCTATTCTTCAAGGAGATGGTATGAAATTGCTCGTTATTGGTAATGGTGGACGTGAACACGCACTGGCTTGGAAATTGGCGCAGTCGTCTAAGGTAGGAACTGTCTTTGTAGCACCTGGTAATGCCGGAACGGCAATTGAGCCTAAACTGCAGAATATAGCGTTGACGGCGCATCAAGATTTGATTGATTTTTGCCGTAATGAAAATATTGCCTTTACCGTAGTCGGCCCTGAAGCTCCTTTGGCTGCCGGTGTGGTGAATGATTTCCGTGCTGCCGGGTTGAAGATTTTTGGCCCAACTCAATACGCGGCCCAACTGGAGAGCTCAAAGGATTTTGCTAAAGCATTTATGGCAAAATATAAGATTCCGACTGCGCAATACCAAACCTTTGAAAATGCCGATGCGGCACATGATTACGTCAATCGAAAAGGTGCGCCGATTGTTATTAAAGCGGATGGTTTGGCTGCCGGTAAAGGCGTGATTGTCGCTATGACTTTGGATGAAGCCCATGCCACTATCGACGATATGTTGTTGGGCAATAAAATGGGCAATGCAGGCGCGCGCGTCGTGATTGAAGATTTCCTGCAAGGCGAGGAAGCGAGCTTTATCGTTATGGTGGACGGCAATCATGTTTTACCGATGGCAACCAGCCAAGACCATAAACGCCTGCTGGATGACGACAAAGGCCCTAATACCGGCGGTATGGGCGCATACAGCCCCGCTCCGGTGGTAACGCCTGACGTGTACGAGCGCGCGATGAATGAAATTATTTTGCCGACTGTGGTCGGTATGAAAGCAGAAGGTCATGAGTTTACCGGCTTTTTATATGCGGGCTTGATGATTGATAAAACCGGTGCGCCTTATACCATTGAATTCAACTGCCGTTTCGGTGACCCTGAAACCCAACCGATTATGAGCCGTTTGGATAGCGATTTGGTGGACTTGGTTGAAGCGGCAATCGACGGCAAACTGGATAGTGTTGCTGCCGAATGGAATCCGCAGACTGCAGTAGGTGTGGTGTTGGCCGCACAAAACTATCCTGACTCTCCGAAAAAAGGCGATGTGATCTTCGGCTTGGATAAGGCCAATCAAATAGGTAAAGTTTTCCATGCCGGTACTGCAACGAATGAAAAAGGCGAAGTGGTAACCAATGGCGGCCGTGTGTTGTGTGTAGTCGGTTTGGGCGATGATGTTGCACAAGCTAAAAGCAAGGCTTATGAGGCATTGGAAACAATCCGTTTTGACGGTATGCAATACCGTAAGGACATTGCCGATAAAGCCATCAACCGTTAATAATGAATAGAAATAGGCCGTCTGAACACAGATTGTCTGACAATCGCAGTTTCAGACGGCCTTGGTATGATGATGATGTTCCCCAGAATTTTATCGGCTGCAGCCCAACGCAGGTTGCAGGCGCATCTTAAAAAAGGCGGTTTGGTCGCCTATCCTACTGAGTCTTGCTATGGCTTGGGTTGTGTCCCTACTTTGCCTAAAGCACTCAATCAACTGATTCATCTGAAAAAACGACCGCAACACAAAGGCATGATTGTCATTGGCCATAGCTTGGAACAGTTGCAACCTTTGTTGCAAAGGCCGTCTGAAAATATCCAAACCATGCTGCATGAAGCATGGCCGGCTCCGAAAACTTTCTTATTGCCGGCCGGCAAAAAAGTATTGTCCTCATTGCGGGGGAAAGGACGCAGTAAATTGGCTGTCAGGGTTCCTGCGCACGCAGGTGCAAGGCGTTTGTGTCAGGTTTTGGAAAAGCCTTTAGTATCTACTTCATGCAATCGTGCAGGCAAACGGGCGTGCAAAACAGAAAGAGAAGTCAGAAGACAGTTTGGCAGGAAAGTTTGGGTTGTAGGCGGATTGATAGGTAAGCAGAAAACGCCCAGCCAGATTATTGACGGAGAAACAGGGGCAAGGCTGCGTTAAAGATGGGCTGTATCAGCAAAGGAAAGGTGTTTATTTGGAGAAGAAAGTTTTTTCCAAAAGATTGGAATACCTGTGTGAAAAGCATTTAGTGCAGATCCAGTTTGATGCATGGTAGTCTGTAAATACAGCTCGATTAAGTAGATAGTAAGTCAGTAAATAGAGTAGAAAGCAGTATTTTGTGAAATGCCCTTGCAAAGAATGAAGCAAATTTTGAGCGTGAATGAATCGCTGTAATAAATTATTTTTGAATAAACAAATTTTGTGGATAAATTTGAAGATAAATTTCCATCAAAACATAAAAAGGCCGTCTGAAACTTGATATTTAAAGCATTCAGACGGCCTTTTAAATATTTAAACTGTGGATAACTTTGTGAATAAGTGTGGATTAAAGCTTATGTCCGCACACAGTTTCGTATTGTTTTTCAGTAATCGTGCCGCTCATGACGCTCATTGGGCGGATGCTGGTCGGCGTATAGCTTTGGTTGGAAATCACCCGGCCGTGTTCGTCCATCAGTTGCAGCGCTGCCAAGCGATAGGTTTTGTTTGAGCAATGAATTTCCCAGCTGCCGATGGCTGTTTTATAGGCCGGCGTATTGACGAAACGTTCCTCTTTCAGTTTGGAAACGGTTTTTTTATCGCGGAAAGTAACCAGTGCGCCATTTCTTTTAATGCTGCTTCTATCAATGGCCACTTTGATATTGCCTTCAGAGATGGTGCCGATATTGGTCCAGCTGCCGCCGCCGCTCGATGTGGTGGTTGTTTCACAGGCACTCAACATCAAAGCCGCAAATACGGTTGCAGCTAGGGAAAAACGTTTGATATTCATAAAACCTCATTATTTATAGAAAGTCAGCCGATATTATCCGTGAAGATGGCATATATCGTAAATCGATTTTGCAAAGTTGAACCTCTGAAAAGAAATTTATGAAAAATACGCCGAAAAGGCCGTCTGAAACCTGCTTTTCAGACGGCCTTGAAGTGTAAAATCATGTATAATTGCAAACAATTTGGTTTTCATCCCATAGGAAGATCCGACATGATTAACCCTATCGCTGCACTTTCCCCATTAGATGGCCGCTATGCCAAATCCGTTGAAGCATTGCGTCCGATTTTCTCCGAATACGGCCTGATGCGTGCGCGTGTCAAAGTTGAATTAAACTGGCTCAAAGCCCTTGCCGCCGAGCCTAAGATTGCAGAAGTTCCTGCTTTCAGCGATTTTACGCTTGCTGAAATCGACAAAGTGATCGAAAACTTCTCACTTGAAGATGCCGCCGCCGTCAAAGCCATTGAGGCGACCACCAATCACGACGTCAAAGCCATCGAATATTGGCTTAAAGAACGCTTCTCCGGCGTGCCTGAAGTGGCTGCTGCCAGCGAGTTCATCCACTTTGCCTGCACCAGTGAAGACATCAACAACCTGTCCCACGCTTTGATGCTGCAAGAAGCGCGTGAGACTGTTTTGCTGCCGAAATTGGCCGAAATCATCGAAAAACTGACCGGCATGGCGCATGAGTTGGCTGCCGTCCCTATGATGAGCCGCACGCATGGCCAGCCTGCTACACCAAGCACATTGGGTAAAGAAATCGCCAATGTCGTGTACCGCCTGCAACGCCAGTTTAAAAACCTGCAAGCGCAAGAATTCCTCGGCAAAATCAACGGCGCAGTCGGCAACTACAATGCCCATATGGTCGCTTATCCCAATGTGGATTGGGAAACCCATTGCCGCAACTTTGTCGAAATCAGCCTCGGCCTGACCTTCAACCCTTACACCATTCAAATCGAGCCGCACGACTATATGGCGGAATTCTTCCAAGCCATCAGCCGTGTCAACACGATTCTGATCGACTTCAACCGCGACGTTTGGGGTTATATTTCTTTGGGTTACTTCAAACAAAAAGTCAAAGCAGGCGAAGTCGGTTCTTCTACCATGCCGCACAAAGTCAACCCAATCGACTTTGAAAATTCCGAAGGCAACCTCGGTATGGCCAATGCCGTATTGGGCTTTTTGTCTGAAAAACTGCCGATTTCCCGTTGGCAGCGCGACCTGACCGACAGCACCGTATTGCGCAATATGGGCGTAGGCGTGGGCTATACCGTATTGGGTTTTGCCGCCCATCTGCGCGGTCTGAACAAGCTTGAGCCGAATCCTGCCGCCCTTGCTGCCGATTTGGACGCTACTTGGGAGCTGCTGGCCGAGCCGATTCAAACTGTAATGCGTCGTTATGGTGTGGCCAATCCTTACGAGAAGCTGAAAGACCTGACACGCGGTAAAGACGGCATTACGCCTGAAGTGTTGAAACTCTTTATCGAGTCGTTGGAAATTCCGGCAGAAGCCAAAGCCAAATTGCTTGAGCTGACCCCTGCGTTGTATGTGGGTAAAGCCGAAGAGTTGGCAAAACGAATTTAAAAGGCTTTTGTAGGGTGCACTTTCTTAGTTATTGAGATTTTTTGATAGATAAGAAACCAACCCTCTACATCCGACAAATCAAAAAGGCCGTCTGAAATCTTTTTCAGACGGCCTTTTTCGATTCAATCCGTTATTTCACTTTGTCTTTCAATGCGCCGTAGCCAGCAGCGTCCATTTCTTCCAAAGGAATAAATTTCAAACTTGCGCCGTTGATGCAATAGCGCAGGCCGCCTTTATCTTT
This sequence comes from uncultured Neisseria sp., assembly GCF_951230505.1. Taxonomy (NCBI): domain Bacteria; kingdom Pseudomonadati; phylum Pseudomonadota; class Betaproteobacteria; order Neisseriales; family Neisseriaceae; genus Neisseria; species uncultured Neisseria sp. The sequence goes on along the minus strand of NZ_CATNVN010000045.1, from coordinate 1,849 downwards.
CGGGCCGTCGGCGAAAACGTGCCCCAAGTGTGAGTCGGCGGCGTGGCTGCGCACTTCGGTGCGGCGCATGTTGTAGCTGAAGTCGTCGTGTTCGGTAACGGCGGCGGCGTTAATCGGGCGGGTGAAGCTCGGCCAGCCGCAGCCGGAATCGAATTTGTCGACAGAGCTGAACAGGGGTTCGCCGCTGACGATGTCCACATAAATGCCGGGTTTGAACAGATGGTCGTATTCGTGGCTGAAGGCGTATTCGGTCGCGCTTTTTTGAGTAACTTGGTATTGCTCTTCGGTCAGGATGCGTTTGAGTTCGGCATCGCCGGGTTTTTTATACCTTGCCGCGTCGAAGCCTTTGCCTTGCGGGGCGGCTTTGGTTTTGCCCGGCAGCGGTTCGTCGGCTTTGCGGATGTCGATGTGGCAATAGCCGTTGGGGTTTTTAATCAGGTAGTCCTGATGGTATTCCTCGGCGTCGTAGAAGTTTTGCAGCGGCTCGTTTTCGACGACGAGGGGCTGTTGGTATTTTTGCTGCTCGCGTTTGAGCGCGGCGGCGATGACGGCTTTTTCGGCAGGGTCGGTGTAGTACACGCCGCTGCGGTATTGCGTGCCGGTGTCGTTACCTTGTTTGTTGAGGCTGGTCGGGTCAACGACGCGGAAATAGTATTGCAGGATGTCGTCTAGGCTGAGTTTGTCGGCATCGTAGGTGACTTTGACGGTCTCGGCATGGCCTGTATCGCGGTAGGACACGTCTTCGTAACTCGGATTTTTTGTTTTGCCATTGGCGTAGCCGGATACGGCGTCCACCACGCCGTCTATGCGTTGGAAATAGGCTTCCAAGCCCCAGAAGCAGCCGCCGGCGAGGTAGATGGTGCGTGTGTTCATGATTTTTGAATCCTTTTTCTGTGTGTCGGGTTTGTAGAACGAATTTTTCAGACGGCCTAAATCGGCATTCGGGTCGCGGATTAACGCCAATGCCTGCGCTTCGTTGATGCTGCCTTTGACGATGCGCTGCACGTCGCCGTCTTTACCGATTAACGCCCAAGAAGGGTAAACACTGATATTCAGGCTTTGGGCGATGGTGCCGCCGTTGTCGGTCACGACGGGCAGCTTGGGATAGTTCAAACCGGCATACCATTTTTGGAAGTCGCCGTCTTTTTTCTCGTGCAAAAAGCCGGGGGACGCGACGGTAATCAGGTTGGCGGAGCTAAACCGCTTGTCCTGCGCCCATTTTTCGGTCTGCCCCAGTTCGGACAAACACAGAGGACACCAACTTGCCCAAAATTTAATCAGGGTTGGTTTGTCTTTTTTTAGGAAGACACTGGCAGGGCGGTTGTCAGGAGTTTTCAAAGAGGACAATGCTTGCGGTACGGTTGCGGCTTCGGTATCCATCATTTTGGATGAGCAGGCGCTAAGCGCAAGCAGGCAGCCGAACTTGGCACAAAGGGAAAAGAAGGTACGGGGTTTCATCTCTATGTTTCCTGTATGGAGGGTTTGCCTTGTTAGACGTTGGAAATGCCAAAACCTGACAACCTTGATTTTCAGACGACCTTGCCACGTAAAATACGCTACAATACTCCCTATTTCAAGTTTCTAAAATTAAAAGGAAAATTTAATGTTCAGCTTCTTCCGTCGCAAGAAAAAACAGGAAACTCCGGCTCCTGAGGAGGCTCAAGTTCAGGAAACCGCAGCAAAAGTAGAATCTGAAGTTGCTCAAGTAGTTGAAAATATTAAAGAAGATGCCGAATCTTTAGCAGAAAGCGTCAAAGGGCATATTGAATCAGTTGTTGAATCGGCTGTTGAAACTGTCAGCGAAACCGTCGAGCAGGTTCGGGAAGCTTTGACCGAAACGCCGTCTGAA
>NZ_CATNVN010000044.1:0-13634 GCF_951230505.1 uncultured Neisseria sp. | reverse complement strand
TGTCGGTTTCGGGGAGGTTTTTAATGCTTTTGCTCGGACAGGCGGCAAGAATGGCTGCGGCAATACTGACGAGCGTGATGCGGTACAGATGTTTTTTCATGGAATCAATAGCGTGTCGAAAGGCCGTCTGAAAGCTATTTTTTCAGACGGCCTATGTTGGAAAGTGCTGATTTTAACACAAAAAAGCGATTTATCGGCGCGGCGGCAATTTGACGACAACCGTATCGGCCAGCATATCGTAGAGCGTGCGGCGGTCGCGTTTGACGGAAAAGAGCATGATGAAGTTGATGAAGGCTATAAGCAGAGAAATCAGGTTTCCACCCGTGTCACTTATTGCCAACGATACAATAGTTACCACAACACCAACAGCAAGCGCCCAAACAACTTCGCGGATTAAAACTGTTCCTTCAAAACCTGGATTATTCCCGTCACTTTTTAACACGCGGATGCCCATAATTTTTTTACCTAAAGACTGACCGTCCCGGCTCATGTAATACAGTTGGAAGATACCGAAAACCAAATAAACAGCCAAAGAAATAAAAAATGTTATGGCAAAATATTCAGGGGTATTAGAAAGAGAAGACTCCGAAACTAATTCTTTGCTTTCATCTAAAGTGAAAACTACCATCACAATGAATGGCAACCATATCAAAAAAGTAAACAGATTATTCAACAAATATGCCGCAACCCTCGCCCCCGGCGAAGCAATATGGACATCTACTATTTCTGTTTGGGGCAAATCCGACAAATTGATTTTGCTCATTTAATCTTCCTCTGTACCATTAATGAAATGCAATTTCATTGCCATCTTAACCTATTTTCCTATCATTCTAAAAATTTTCGATAAAAACCTTTACATTTTCCGCAGACGGCGTTAAAACGTTTGTTTTCCCCTTTTTTATAGTGGGTTAACAAAAATCTGAACAAAGCGGCAGGCGATGCCGTTCCGATTTTTGTTAATGCACTATAAACTTATCCGGATTTTCTTTGTAAGGAGTAACACATGAAAGTAGGTTTTGTCGGCTGGCGCGGTATGGTCGGCTCTGTTTTGATGCAGCGTATGAAAGAAGAAAACGACTTCGCCCATATTCCCGAAGCGTTTTTCTTTACCACTTCCAACGTCGGCGGTGCTGCCCCTGATTTCGGTCAGGCGGCCAAAACATTGTTGGATGCCAACGATGTTGCCAAATTGGCAAAAATGGACATCATCGTTACCTGTCAGGGCGGCGATTACACCAAATCCGTGTTCCAACCCCTGCGCGACAGCGGCTGGAACGGATACTGGGTTGACGCGGCTTCTTCCCTGCGCATGAAAGACGACGCGATTATCGTCCTCGACCCGGTCAACCGCAACGTCATCGACAACGGCCTCAAAAACGGCGTGAAAAACTACATCGGCGGCAACTGCACCGTTTCCCTGATGCTGATGGCTTTGGGCGGCCTGTTCCAAAACGATTTGGTCGAATGGGCAACCAGCATGACCTACCAAGCCGCTTCCGGCGCGGGTGCGAAAAACATGCGCGAACTCATCAGCGGTATGGGCGCGATTCACGCCAAAGTGGCAGACGAGCTTGCCGATCCTTCCAGCGCGATTCTCGACATCGACCGCAAAGTGTCCGATTTCCTGCGCAGCGAAGACTATCCGAAAGCCAACTTCGGCGTACCGCTCGCCGGCAGCCTGATTCCGTGGATTGACGTAGACTTGGGCAACGGCCAGTCCAAAGAAGAATGGAAGGGCGGCGTAGAAACCAACAAAATCCTCGGCCGCAGCGACAATCCGACCGTAATCGACGGCTTGTGCGTACGCATCGGCTCTATGCGCTGCCACAGCCAAGCCCTCACCCTGAAGCTGAAAAAAGACCTGCCTGTTTCTGAAATCGAAGCGATTTTGGCAGGCGCAAACGACTGGGTGAAAGTCATCCCTAACGAAAAAGAAGCCAGCATACACGAGCTGACTCCCGCCAAAGTTACCGGCACACTGTCTGTTCCTGTCGGCCGTATCCGCAAACTGGAGATGGGCGGCGAATACATCAGCGCGTTCACTGTCGGCGACCAACTCTTGTGGGGTGCTGCCGAGCCGTTGCGCCGCGTATTGCGCATTATCTTGGGCAGCCTGTAATTTAGATTGGCATGAAAAAAGCAACGGTTTGAGCCGTTGCTTTTTTTGTCACAACAAGGCCGTCTGAAATGTTCAGACGGCCTTATTTCCTATTCTTTCTTACCGGCCAAACCGATTTCTTTGGTGGAATCGCCAACTTTGATTTGCGCCTTACCGGCAATTTCTTCAGCCTGCGGGCCGAAGAGTTTCAAATCATAACGGCCGTTTTCGATACCGTTCAAACTGGTTTTACCGCTGATGGCGGCTTTGCCATTGTTATTGGCAATACCTGCGGCAAGCAGGTCGACATTATTGTAGGAAGCCATGCTGCTGATTTTGCCGTAACCTTGTTTTTTATCGAAATCGACGGTGTATTTCAGACGGCCGCTGCGGTCGTCGCCGTTAAACGCGATACCTGAATACTGATAGCTGCCTTGTTTGGGCAAATTGCGATACGCAGTTTCATCGCCTTGGACTTCTCCGACGGTGAATGTGTATGTATCGAGGTTTTGCAGCTTGCCCGCGTCATCGGCTTTTTGTTTGGCGTAACGCGCGGCAACAGTGGAATAATTTTGTTTATACACTTGGAAGTCGCCCGTTTCCAAAGTGATGACTTGACCGTTTACCTTGATTTTTTGGGCGTAGTCGTAAGAAGATACTTTATCGGTTTTCAAAAAGCCGGTATCGAGTTTGCCGCCTTTTTGCAGGGTTTGCGTTTTACCGTTAGCCGTCAGCTCCAACGTACCGTTTTCAGGGACGGATTCGTTCAATTCAACGGACAACACGCCTTTCGGATGCGGATTGAGCGGCTCGGTCACGGCATTCGACAAGCCGCTTGTTGCGCCGCCGCAGGCAGCCAACATCAAAGACAGGGAAACAGTCAAAGCAGAAATACGGAGGGTTCTCATCATTTTTTCCTTTCCTTTTTTATTTGGTATGATATTTATCATATACCTAAAAAAATGAACAATAAATGATTTTTGTCAAAATTAAGCATTCTGAATATTGATTTTATAAATATTGAAACATTTTTAGAATATCGGGCATTCAGTCCTTCCCGCCTCCCTTCCGCTATAATCATTTTATTTTGCAAACGGATTTCATCATGCCGAAAATCACCCTTATCGCCGCCTACGCCGCCCGCCGCTGTATCGGCATCAACAACACCATGCCTTGGCATTTGCCTGAGGATTTTGCCTTCTTCAAATCCTACACCACCAGTAAACCCGTCATTATGGGCCGCAAAACATGGGAATCTCTGCCGCGCAAACCGCTGCCCGGCCGTCAAAATATCGTCATCACTCGCCAAGATTATCAGGCCGAAGGCGCGCAAACGGCGGCTTCTTTGGAAGATGCGCTGGCTTTGTGTCAGGGGGTTGAAGAAGTCATCATCATGGGCGGCGCGCAAATTTATACACAAGCCCTGCCGATTGCCACCGATTTGCGTTTGACCGAAGTCGGTTTGGATGTGGACGGCGATGCGTTTTTTCCTGAGTTTTCCACAGAAACATGGCAAGAAGCCTCTCGGGAAAACCATGTTTCCGCCAAAGGCATTGAATACGCGTTTGTGCATTATGTGAAGGCATAATCCGACAGTGCAAAGGCCGTCTGAAACCCTGTTTTTCAGGTTTCAGACGGCCTTTTTATTTCGTTTGTTTACGGCATACCGTTTAAGCCGTTTTGTTTTTCAAAGGCAGCTTGATATGCGGTTTGGCCGGCTTGGGCGCTTCTTTCAGTCCAAGTTCGATTTGCTGCTCTTCGCTCAACAAATTGCTCCAGTCGCCTTTTTTATACCAGTCGCGGCCGTCCAACTCGATGGGGTGTTGGATGCGTTCGCAACCGTTGCCGCATTGCAAATCGTCTTCTTTGCAGTATTTGTCGCAACCCCAGCAGATACGCTCGGGATTTTTCGGGAAAATGGGAAATTTCTTGGCCATGGTGTTCTTCTTTTGTTTGTGTGCGGTACGGGCAGAATTATAAGTGATTTGAATGGGGCTGGCGGCGGGTTTATCGTGTTTTACGCTGATTTTTTAAGATGTGTTAACCTTTCAGACGGCCTATACTGTAAAAATTATCCCTACGCGGTACAACAAGAGGACCTAATATGAACATATGCCGTCTGAAGCCTGAATTTGTCGAGCCTTTAGCCCTCGCGCTGTTTGAGGAATGGCACGATTTTGCGCCGTGGTCGTCTCTGGAAAAAATCCGTGCGTATTACGCGCAGTGCCTCTATGGGGATAACTTGCCACTGGCGTTTGCGGCTGTGGATAACGAAGGGCGGCTGATGGGTTCGGCGGCATTGAAGCGGTTTGATATGGCGTGTTTTCCTGAATACGAATATTGGCTGGGCGATGTGTTCGTTTTGCCGCAGTTTCGCGGTTTGGGCGTAGGCAGGCAGCTGGTTTCGTTTTGTCTGGATAAAGCGCGCGAATTGGGTTTGCCGCATCTGTTTCTCTATACGCCGGATGTGCAGGCCGTGTATGAAAAGTTCGGCTGGAAAGAAATCACACAGACTTGGCACAACGGAGAAACCGTATCCGTCATGAAATTGGATTTATAGCTTGAAAAGAATAAAAGGCCGTCTGAATATTTGGTTTCAGACGGCCTTTACCTTTTGAACAATCCACAACTACCCTATCCGTTTAAACGGCGGCAAACAGGCCAATAATTGTTGGCCGTAGCGTTGCGTTTTGACGCGGTTGTCGAGGATGGTCACGCGGCCGTAATCCTGTTCGGTACGGATAAGGCGGCCGACGGCTTGGATTAATTTGATGCTGGCTTCGGGCACCGTAATTTCGATAAAAGGATTGCCGCCGCGTTGTTCAATCCAACGGTTTTGGGTTTTCTCGATGGGGTTGTCCGGCATCGCAAACGGCAGCTTGGCAATAATGACTTGTACGCAGGCCGTGCCGGGCAGGTCGAGGCCTTCGGCAAAACTGTCGAGGCCGAAAACAATGCTGGCTTTGCCTTCGGCAATAGCTTGATGATGCCTTTGTAAAAGAACGGCCTTGGGCAACTCGCCCTGCACAAGCAGAAGCGGCAAGTATTCGTCAGGCAGGCGCAAGGCGACATCCTGCATTTGCTTGCGCGAGGAAAACAACACCAGCGTGCCGATGGCTTCAACCGGCGAAACCAGCTTCGGCAACCATTCGACAATAGCAGCCGTGTGTGCATCAGGGTCTTTGGGGCTGGCATGAACCGGCGGAATATACAGCTCGCCTTGCGTATCGAAATTAAACGGGCTTTCCAAAGCAAGCGTGGTGGTTTCGGGCAGCCACAGCAGGCCGGTTTGGCGCAAAATCAGGTTGAAGCTGCCGAGCGATTGCAGGGTGGCCGAAGTCAACACCGCACCTGCCGCGCGCCGCCACAGGTTGTTGGCAAGGTGGGATGCGCTGCTGATGGGGCTGGCGTTGAAAATATAGTCGTTTTTGTCGTCGGCACGGCGGGTTATCCATTTCGCCAACGGCTCTTCGCCCTCAATGGGAACGGTGGAGAGCAAATCCCAAACCGCGCTGATTTGTTCGATACGGGCGATAAAAAGGCCGAACTCGCTGGTCAGGCGGTCGAGGAGTGCGCCGTCCTGCTCTTTTTCGCGGCGCGCGGCGGAAAGCGCATCGTTCAGCCCGATAACGTGTTTGAGCAGGCTGCGCGCAGCAATGGCTGTATTGGAAACTGTGGTTTCTAGGCCTTCGGGGATTTTGCCGTCTTCCCACAACCAAGTCGGTTCGTTGTGTTTCCGCCTGTCGTTTTCAGACGACCCCAGACTTAAAGACGGCTCTTCCGCTAAGTGAAACTGCCATTCATGCAGGCTGTCGAGTAAGGATGTGGCAGCTTCGTCGGCAAGGTTGGCAAGTTCGGCTTTATCGGTAAGCGCGGCAATTTTGCCGGTCAGCTGCGGCAGTTTTTCCAGTGTCCAAACGGCAATATTCCATGAATGTTCGGCGGCAAAGCGGCTGAGGGCTTTTTTGGGCAGGTGGTGCGCTTCGTCTATGCAATAGAAACTGTTTTCGGGCGCAGGCAGAATCACGCCGCCGCCCATGCTGATGTCGGCAAGCAGAAGATCGTGGTTGGCAACGACGACATCGACGGTTTCCAAGACATCTCGCGCCAGGTAAAACGGACATTCCGCACGGTTGGGACAGGCGGATTTCAGGCAGCCGTGGCGGTCGTTGGTAACTTTGAGCCAAATCGCGTCATCGATTTTTTCCGGCCAAGCATCGCGGTCGCCATTAAAACGGCGGGCGGAAAATTCATCGGCAATGTCGCGCAGCAGCTTTAATTCTTCGGGCTTGGGTTTGCTGTCCCACAACACAGCGGGAGCTTCAAAGCCGAGCAGGTTTTGCTGGGCGTTGCTTTGCGTGAGTTGGTAGAGTTTGTAGGGGCAGAGATAGCGGCCGCGCCCTTTGGCAAGCGCGAAGGTCAGTTCCAAACCGCTTTTTTCCACCAAAAACGGCAGGTCGCGGTCAACCAACTGCTCCTGCAAGGCAACCGTCGCGCTGCTCACAATCAGCCGCTTGCCGCGCGTCTGCGCCATAATGCCGCCCGCCAGCAGATAGGCAAGTGATTTGCCCACGCCGGTCGGCCCTTCGATCACGGCAATGCTCTCACCCTCTCGCTTGGGCGGCTCGCCGCCTTCTTCGCGCGTCAACGTCCGCGAAAAAGCGTTGGCAATCGCTGCAATCATTTCCCGCTGCGAAGCGCGCGGACGGAAACCGGGCAGGTTTTTGCCGATATTTTGGTAATGGTCGCGGATGGCGTTTTTTTCTAAATCGGTGAGCATTGAGGCCGTCTGAATGGGTTTGCAAGAATAGCGTATTTTAGCATTTTTACCTTCATGAAGCCTTCGTAAAGTCTTACTCTATTTTAGGGTTTGGCATTTTATGGCGATGGACGAACCGCAAAGGCATAATCGGTTTTAATCAAGCAAAAGGCCGTCTGAAACTTTAGCCGCACTGATGCAGGGGCACCCACAATTTTTGCTTTTCGGATTTGTTTTTCTCGTAGCGGTTCCACGCTTTCTCATGAAAATAAAAGACAACGGTATTGACGATGGGTTCAACCAAAGCCACCGCGCTGGAAACGCCGATACTGCCGGTCAAAATATAGGCGACACTAAATGCAACGCTGAAATGCAAAATAGCAAATGTAATGGTTTTAATCATTTTGTTTTCCTGATACATTGATGTTTTAATCACTACATAATAATTATTATCAACTAACGCGTATATTTTAAATCCTTTATCCTAATTTAGATTTTATAAATCGATATTTTATTTTTGATAGGAATTTTATGAACCCGCTCCATATTGTCGTCCTCGACCGCGACACCCTCGTCAACCGCCCGTTTGATTTTAATTTTCCACATACATTGAGCAGCTACGGCACAACCGAAGCGCACGAAACACTGGAGCGTATCCGTGGCGCGGACATTGTGATTACCAACAAAGTCGTAATTTCCGCCCAAGCATTTGCCGAAAATCCACAACTCAAGCTGGTTGCCGTTACCGCGACAGGCGTCAACAATGTGGACGTTGAGGCCGCCAAACAAAACGGCACGGCCGTGTGCAATATCCGCGCTTACGGCAATGAATCCGTGGCGGAACACGCGTTTATGATGATGATTACCCTGATGCGCAACCTGCCTACTTACCAGCGCGACGTTGCGGCAGGCTTGTGGGAAAACTCACCGTTTTTCTGCCACCTCGGCGCACCGATGCGCGATTTGAACGGCAAAACGCTGGCGATTTTCGGTCGCGGCAATATCGGTAAAACGCTGGCAACTTATGCACAGGCTTTCAAAATGAATGTCGTGTTCGCCGAACATAAAAATGTCCAAAACGTCCGCGACGGCTATGTTTCCTTTGACGAAGCCATCTGCTCTGCCGATGTCGTGTCGCTTAATTGTCCGCTTACGCCGCAAACGGCAAACATGATAGGCGAAGCCGAATTGCAACAAATGAAACCCGGCGCCATCCTCATCAACTGCGGGCGCGGCGGCTTGGTCGATGAAGCCGCTTTGGTTGCAGCGTTGAAATACGGCCAAATCGGCGGGGCAGGTTTTGACGTATTGACACAAGAGCCGCCACGCGATGGCAACCCTCTGCTGAAAGCCCGACTGCCCAACCTCATCGTTACGCCACACATTGCATGGGCAAGTCAAGAGGCCGCCAACCGTCTGTTTGACATTCTTTTGGACAACATCAACCGCTTCGTGGCCGGCAATCCGCAAAATCTGGTTCAATCTATGGAAAACCTGTTGATAAGGTTGTGAACAATTTTAAAGGCCGTCTGAAATATTCAGACGGCCTTTATTAATCTTTATTTATTTCATAAAGTTACCTATAAAATAGGTTAAATCGTTTCATTCTTCATTGTGGATAACCCTATAAAAAGGCCGTCTGAAATACTCAGACGGCCTTTTGTTTGCCTAGATAAATTAAATATCGTATGTGGTTGAAGCGGTATCGCCGCCCTTACCTGTCCAGTTGGTATGGAAGAACTCGCCGCGCGGTTTGTCGGTACGCTCGTAGGTGTGCGCGCCGAAGTAGTCGCGTTGCGCTTGCAGCAGGTTGGCTGGCAAACGCTCGGAAGTGTAGCCGTCAAGGAAGGTAATGGCGGAAGCCATGCAAGGCATCGGAATACCGCACTCGATCGCTTTGGCCACCACTTTGCGCCATGCCGGCAGACAGGTTTCCAATACGCCTTTGAAATAAGGATCGGAACCCAAGAAGACCAAATCAGGATTGGCTTCGTATGCGTCGCGGATGTTGCCCAAGAACGTGCTGCGGATGATGCAGCCTTCGCGCCACAAGAGGGCAGTGTTGCCGTAATTCAATGCCCAATCGTTGTTTTCGCTGGCTTCACGAATCAGCATAAAGCCTTGTGCATAAGAAATAATTTTAGACGCCAACAGGGCTTGGCGCAAAGCACCCACCCATGCGGCTTTGTCGCCTTCAATCGGGGTAATGGTTTTGCCAAACAGGCTGTTTGCTTGGGCGCGTTGGTCTTTAAACGCAGAAACGCAACGTGCAAACACGGCTTCAGAAATCAAGGTCAACGGGATACCCAAATCGAGGGCATTAATCCCGGTCCATTTGCCTGTACCTTTTTGACCTGCGGTATCGAGGATTTTTTCGACCAAAGGTTCGCCGTTTTCATCTCGGTAACCCAAAATCGCGGCGGTAATTTCGACCAGATAAGAATCCAGTTCGGTTTTGTTCCACTCGTTGAAGATTTGGTGCATTTCGTCATAAGACAGACCCAAACCGTCTTTCATGAATTGGTACGCTTCACAAATCAACTGCATGTCGCCGTATTCGATACCGTTGTGCACCATTTTGACGAAGTGGCCCGCACCATCACGGCCGACCCAGTCGCAGCAAGGCTCGCCTTGAGGCGTTTTGGCGGAGATGGCTTGGAAAATCGGTTTAACGGCAGACCATGCAGCTTCATCGCCACCAGGCATGATAGACGGGCCGTGACGCGCGCCTTCTTCGCCGCCGGATACGCCCGCGCCGATAAAGCGGATACCTTTTGCCGCCAGCTCGTGTGTACGGCGGGTAGAATCAGGATAGTTGGCATTGCCACCGTCAATAATGATGTCGCCTTCGTCCAAAAGCGGAACGAGTTGCTCGATAAAGTCGTCCACGACAGAACCTGCGCGAACCATCATCATGATTTTGCGTGGTTTTTCTAATTTATCAACCAGATCTTGCAGTGAATATGCGCCGATAATATTGGTATTTTTGGCTGCGCCGTTTAAAAAATCATCTACTTTGCTGGTCGTACGGTTGAATGCGACAACTTTAAAACCGTTGTCGTTCATGTTGAGAATCAGGTTTTGCCCCATCACGGCAAGGCCGATTACGCCAATGTCGCCTTTCATTTGGTGAAACTCCGTTATTGATTAATTTTATCAAGCGTAACTCTAGCTGATTTACACGTTTTTAACAATCCTTAACTTTTTAATTTTTTGAAAAGATGCCTTTACGTTTCAGACGGCCTTTGCCTTTGGGAAAACAAACTATAAATTAGATTTTAAATAATAAATAGAAGATGATATTGAATGCTGCCACAGCTTGTTGATAACTTTGATTACAAAAAATTTTCAAATACTTAGCTGATATTTTTTGATGAGGATAAAGTAAGGTCGGCCTTGTTTGCAGATGTGGATAAATTTTTTCTGCTGCTTCATTCTGTGGATAACTTTTTGCCTGTGCACAATCTTAGCTTGTTTTATACTTCTCCAATCGGAACTGATTGACTAGAGAAATAGTCAAATAGTTTTTTATTTCAAGCTATTTTCATATTTCCTTTTGTTTAAGCTGGGAAAAGGCCGTCTGAAAATATGTCAATAATGGTATGTATATGAAGTTTTCCTTTAGTATTAAACTGTTATCCGTTTTTATTTTGGCCGCTTGTGCGCAACAGCCGGTTCAAAAACCTCAAGTTACCCTACCCTCCGTATCTGTGGGTAACCATGCGCCGGAACAAGGGACGGGGCTGACCGAGCAGAAATTGATCCGCGCCAAGCATTATATGGCGGCATCTGCCAATCCGTTGGCAACCGAGGCGGGATATGAAATTTTGAGACGCGGCGGCAGCGCGATAGATGCGATGATCGCCATGCAGACGACCTTAGGTCTGACCGAACCGCAGTCTTCCGGATTGGGTGGCGGTGCGTTTTTGGTGTATTGGGACAATAAGGCGAAAAAGCTGACGACGTTTGATGCCCGTGAAACAGCGCCAAAAGCGGCAACACCGGAACTTTTCTTGGACGAAAACGGTAAACCGATGGGCTTTATGAAAGCGGTGGTCGGTGGCCGTTCGGTCGGTGTGCCGGGGATTCCGAAGCTGTTGGAAGATGTCCACAAGCGTTACGGCAAATTGCCGTGGGCAAATTTGTTTGAGAAACCGATTACTTTGGCGGAACAAGGTTTTGCCGTTTCTCCGCGTATGGCGAAATCCATCGAGCAAAATTTGGAACCCTTGCAACGTTATCCGCAAACCGCCGCTTACTTCCTGCCTGACGGCAAACCTTTGGCTGCGGGAACGGTTTTAAAAAATCCTGAATTTGCGCGTTCTGTGCGCCAGTTGGCGGAAAAAGGCAGCACGCCGTTTTATCAGGGAATGCAGGCGCAGAATATTGTCCGTGCCGTTACCGGCGCTGTGGATAATCCCGGAAAAATCAGCATGGCGGATTTGAAAAACTATCAAGTTATCGAGCGTAAGCCGGTTTGTGCGCCGTATCGTGAATATGAAGTTTGCGGCATGGGCGCGCCAAGTTCCGGCGCAATCGCTTTGGGGCAGATTTTGGGCGTATTGCAAAATCAGGATATGAAGGCGTTGGGCGCGGAAAATATCCACAGTTGGCGCTGGATAGGCGATGCGTCGCGGATTGCGTTTGCCGACCGTGATTATTATGTCGGCGATCCTGCGTTTGTGAATGTTCCGACCCGAGCCATGATTTCTCAAGCTTATTTGAAACCGCGTGCCGAAGAAATCCGTCAATCCGATAAGGCTTTGGAAACTATTCAGGCAGGCAAGTTTGGCAAGGAATACGCGCAGGGCATGGCGGTCGAGCTGCCGTCCACCAGCCATTTGGTGGTTGTGGATAAAGACGGAAACGTCGTGTCGATGACGACTTCGATTGAAAATGCGTTCGGTTCGGGGCTGATGGCAAACGGCTATCTGCTCAATAATGAATTGACCGATTTCTCCTTCAACCCTGTTGGAGAGGGCGGTAAAACGGTGGCAAACAGCGTGGCAGGCGGCAAACGCCCACGTTCTTCGATGGCGCCGACCATTGTGATGAAAGACGGAAAACCTTATATGGCGGTCGGTTCACCAGGCGGAAGCCGCATTATCGGTTTCGTTGCTAAAACGTTGGTGGCGCATATCGACTGGGGTATGGACATTCAGACGGCAATTTCACTGCCGAATATGCTCAATCGTGGCAGCCAGTATGAAATCGAGGAAAAAACAGCGGCTGCGGATAAAGCGGCTGCGTTGGAAAAATTAGGCTACAAAGTTCAAATCCGCGATTTGAATTCCGGCGTACAAGGCATTGTAATCGGTAAAGACGGTTTGCTCGGTGGCGCCGACCCACGCCGTGAAGGTAAGGTTATGGGTGATTGATTTTATCGGTTTTACATGCAAAGGCTGTCTGAACAGCTTCGTTTCAGACGGCCTTTTTAGTTTTGGAAAATATATGGATAAGATGTGTATAAGAATAACGTTAAAATTTAATATTTTTATTTTTCAATAAGATAAAATGGATGAATATGTGGATAATTACTTGTGGAAAATGACATGATTTAGGCCGTCTGAACCTTTCAGACGGCCTTTGCATTGAACTGCGTTATCTATTTTCTATCAGGCTGCCGGCAATTCGTGAAAAGCGGTGGGCAAGTCTTCGTCATCGGCAAACTCAACCCATTCGTAAGCGCTTTCATCTACCAAAACGGCGCGCAACAGTGCATTATTGATGGCATGGCCTGATTTGTAACCTTCAAATGCGCCGATAATCGGATGGCCGACAATGTATAAATCGCCAATTGCATCAAGGATTTTGTGGCGGACGAATTCATCGGGATAGCGCAAACCTTCCGGATTCAAAACATCCATGTCGTCAATCACGATGGCGTTATTTAAATTGCCGCCCAGTCCGAGATTGTGGGCGCGCATCATTTCCACTTCATGCATAAAGCCGAAGGTACGGGCGCGGGCAATCTCATCGATATAGGATTTTCCTGCAAAATCAATCTCGAAAGTAGGTGCACTGCGGTTGAATACGGGATGGTCAAATTCGATGGTTAAAGTAACTTTAAAGCCGTCATAAGGCGTAAAGCGTACCCATTTTCCGGTTTCTTTGATTTCAACGGGTTTGAGGATTCTCAAAAAACGTTTTTGGGCTTTTTGATCGACAACGCCTGCATCTTGTAAAAGGTAAATAAACGGCAGGCTGGAGCCGTCCATAATCGGAATTTCAGGCGCGTTCAATTCAATCAAGGCATTGTCAATGCCATAGGCAGACAGAGCCGACATAATGTGTTCAATCGTGCCGATGCGCACGCCTTTATCGGTAACGATGGTTGAAGAGAGGCGGGTATCGTTGATCAAATAAGGGTTCAATTTGATTACTTCGCCCATTTCCCCGCTTAAATCAGTACGGCGGAACGAAATACCGCTGTTTTCTTCGGCAGGATGCAAAGTCAGAGCGACCCTTTCGCCCGAATGCAGGCCAACGCCGGTAACGCTTACTGATTTGGCTAAAGTCCGTTGCAGCATAATTGCTTCCTTTTAAAAAGTCTGATGGGCAAATGATACGTTAAAAAGGAAAAAACAAGCCATCATTTTTAATAGTATTTGCCAATATGGATGTTTTGCGAGGGAAACTTCTAGATTTAAATTATCCACAATAGTATGTGAAATTAAAGTGGGTAATTTGTATTTTATCCACAAATAAATAAGGAAACTAAAATTCTATCCTTTTTTATTCCGGCATTCAGTTGAGGTTGGCCTCAAAGATAAAAAG
>NZ_CATNVN010000043.1:0-13687 GCF_951230505.1 uncultured Neisseria sp. | reverse complement strand
GCCCGGCCACCCAAGCACGCGTCAAAATCGTGACTTACGGCAACGTGACCTATGTGATGGGCATCCTCACGCCTGACGAGCAAGCCCGCGTGACCCAAAAAGTCAGCACGACCGTCGGCGTACAAAAAGTCGTGACCCTCTATCAAAACTACGTTGCCAACTGATTCACAGACACCCGGGGCCGTCTGAACATTCAGACGGCCATTCCTCCAACGATTACCTGCCACATCATGTCCAAGAATAATAAAACCCCTTTCCAACTTAAGCCCAAACACTTAATCCACGCTTTATTCCTTGTCAGCTTTATCGCCGTCGCAGCCCTTGTTGCCGGCGTATTCAGCACCCTAAACTCCAGTAAAACCGACGTACCCGAAAAAAGCCCTGCCGAACAAACCGACACACGCATTGAAGTTTGGCGCCCCAACGGCGCAGTCGAACCTGAAACCGTTCAGCCTGCCAAAGACGGCGACGCAAAAACCGCCTCCGGCTATCCTGTCGTCCCACAAGACGAAAAAAGCGACAACGCCGAAGAAGGTGCAAAAAACGACCGCTCCACTGTACACCGCAGCAAACGCACTGAAAACAAACGCGCTGAAGCCGACAAATCAGAAAACACACAATCCGACAACAGCAGCCCTGCCGCTCAAAACAAACCTAAAGCGGAAAGCCAACCGGTAGAAAATAAAGCCGCAGACAGCAAACCTGCCGCACAAGCGGTAGAAAACAAACCGGCAAAAGCCAAAGCCCCCGAGTCCAAACCGACTCCGAAAGCCGAGCCTGAGGCCAAACCACAAACCAAACCGCGCAACAAAGACAATCTCGACAACCTGTTTTAAACAGACGGCACCCCCGTCCCGTTCAGACGGCCTCCATACCGTCTGAAACAAGAAGGAAACCTCATGGACAAAGTCATCATCAAAACCCCCGAAGAAATCGAAAAAATGCGCGAACTCGGCCGCTTGGTCGCCGAAGCCCTCGATTACATCGGCCAATTCGTCAAACCCGGCGTAACCACCAACGAAATCGACAAACTCGTTTACGACTACCACGTCAACGTTCAAGGCGGTTATCCAGCCCCCCTCAACTACGGCAACCCGCCCTACCCAAAATCCTGCTGCACCTCCGTCAACCACGTTATCTGCCACGGCATTCCCGACGACAAGCCGCTGAAAGAAGGCGACATCGTCAACATCGACCTGACCATTAAAAAAGACGGCTTCCACGGCGACTCCAGCCGTATGTTTACCGTCGGCAAAGTCTCACCGATTGCCCAGCGCCTGATCGACGTGACCCACGCCTCCATGATGGCGGGTATCGAAGCGGTCAAACCCGGTGCCACCCTCGGCGACGTCGGCTATGCCTGCCAACAGGTTGCCGAAAATGCCGGCTACTCCGTCGTACAGGAATTCTGCGGACACGGTATCGGCCGCGGTTTCCACGAAGCGCCGCAAGTGGTCCACTACGGCCGAAAAGGTGAAGGCCTCGTCCTCAAACCGGGCATGATTTTCACCATCGAGCCGATGATCAACCAAGGCAAACGCCACCTGCGCATCCTGAACGACGGTTGGACAGTGGTCACCAAAGACCGCTCCCTCTCCGCCCAGTGGGAACACGAAGTTTTGGTTACCGAAACCGGCTACGAAATTCTCACCATCAGCCCTGCCAGCGGTAAGCCTTAACCTTGAAAAAACCTTCAGGCCGTCTGAAAACATAGATTCAGACGGCCTGAAATTTATTCGCATTCTCAACCTAGAAAACCGAACAAAAACTCGAAATTAAGTTTTTATTCAAATTGAATTGTTTAATTATGTAAAAATTTGCTTACGCCATATTTAAGATAAACGCATAATTTAATGATTTATATAATGAAAATTTACCGAAATAATGAATTAAGAAATATTTACATAAATTATGGCAGACAGCGGAAAACTTCTTTCGAATATACTGTCTAATTATCTAGATCAGTCATTTGCAATACGCCCACATATCACCCTAAAAGCCTACAGGAAAAGGGATGCCGGCATTCTTGCAGACCTATTTTTATGCCTAGAGGCATGCAACAAATACCACAATAAGGAAGATTCATGAAATCGTTCGAAAAAATTGAAAACATCCGCGATATCCGTAAAAAACTCGGCCTGAACCAAATGGACTTCTGGAGCCGCATTGGTGTGACTCAATCCGGTGGTTCCCGTTACGAATCCGGCCGCAACATGCCTAAACCTGTACGCGAATTGCTGCGTTTGGTACACATCGAGCGCGTAGATTTGGCTAAAGTAAACCGTGACGACTTGGCCGTTGCTTCCCTGCTGAAAAACCGCGACCCTGAGTTGTACGCTTCTCTGAAAAAAGAAGCTAAAGCTGACAAAGGCAAATAATCAAGCTATTCAAAAGGCCGTCTGAAACTCTTTTCAGACGGCCTTTTTACTTTCTATACTCTAAGGGCATGTCGCATACATGCCCTTTTTCATTTACGGCTGATACTGTTTGAAATAGCCCAACACGGTTTGCGGCAGCCATTGCAGATTCAGACGGCCCTGATCGCGGCTGACAAAGCCGACATGACCGCCGTATGCCGGTTGCAACAGCGTAACGGCCGAGGACACGTCCCGCCCGGTCGGCAGGGCTTCCGGCGGCAGGAAAGGGTCATTGACAGCATTGAGCAGCAGCAACGGCGTATCCACGCCTTTCAAGAACGGTTTGCAGGAATTGCGGCGGTAGTAATCGTGGCGGTCGGCAAAACCGTGTAGCGGCGCAGTAAAGCGGTCGTCAAAATCGCCAAGCGTTTTGCAGTTTTGCTGGCTTAAGGCCGTCTGAAACCGGGGAATCGCTCGGGCTTTCGGCAACAGCGAATTTAAAAAATAGCGCGTGTAAATCAGTCGCGTCATGCCCTGATCAAAACGCGTACCTGCCGCCACGGCATCAACCGGTGCAGAAACGACGACAGAAGCGCGCGGAACGGCATTGCTGCCCTGCTCGCCCAAATATTTGGCCAAGGCATTGCCCCCCAAAGAAACGCCGACGGCGTAGATGGTTGAATAGCGTTGTGCCAGCGTGTTGAGCATAAAGGCGATTTCAGTCGTATCGCCGAGGTGGTAGAACACAGGCGCGGTGTTTTCTATGCCGCCGCAACTACGGAAATGGGCAACCACGCCGTTCCAACCGCGCTGCTGAACGGCTTTCATCAACTCGACCGCGTAATGGCTCTCGCTGCTGCCTTCCAGTCCGTGGAACAAAACCACCAACGGCGCATCGGGGTCGGCGCTGTCGACAAAATCGTAGGCAACTTGGGTTTTGCCGGTGCTGTCGGGCAGAAGCTCGCGGCGGTAGTCGGGTGCCTTGCCTTGCAGCAGCTTGGCAAACAGGGTGTCGGCATGGCCGTTTCTGAGCCAATAAGGCGTGTTGGGTGAACGTGTATTCATGATTCGTTTCTTCTATTTTTCAGACGGCCTGAAGATGAGCATATACACCAGCAAGGCAGTCAGCGTGCCGTTTGTCCAGCCTGCCCAAACGTCGGTGGGATAATGCACGCCCAAATAAATGCGTGAAAACCCGGTCAGCAGGGCAAAGGAAATACCGCCTATCCAAGCGGCGCGGCGGTAGCGCGTGCGGCGGCAAAGCAATATCAGCATGACGGCAATGGCGGCGGAAAACGTGCTGTGGCCGCTGGGGAAGGAAAAATTGCTCTCTTCAATCAGGCGCGGCCAAAGCAGCGGGCGTTCGCGGGCAAACCATACCTTCACAATCAGCATGTTCACAGTCGGCACCAATGCCGCCAACACGCAAAACAGTGCTTCGCGCTTCTTATCGGCAAAATACAGGGCTGCGGCGACTGCGCCGATCAGCGGCACAGCAATCGCGGTTTTACCCAGATGGTGCAACACGGTGGCAATCGGATCAAACCATGTGCCCGCGTGGGCATGGACGGCGTGCATCAGCGGCGGCTCAAAAGCAAAGCCGCCATATTGCGTCAGCCAAATACCAATGATGAGGGTCGGCGGCAAAAACAGCAAAGAGGCAAAAGTCAGTGCGCGTCTGGATTGGGCTGGAGACAAGTGCATTATTCCACCGTTTCTTTCAAAGTCGCGCCAATCGCCTGTAAACCCTGCAACGCATCTTCCCACGCCGCATCCAGCAAGCGACAGGCCTCGCCTTCCGCTTTGATGCCGAACTCGATATGCGGCGGAGTATAACGGCCGTCTGAATCGGTACGGCCCACGGTTGGCAGGCTGTACGAACGGATACCGGCGTAGGTACGCTCAAGATGTTCCATAATCGGCGTAATGCGCGATTCGGGTTGGTCGAACACATACACGCTGCGGCTGCCGCGTTCGGTTTGGTTGAAGCGGTCGGCGTAATAAGTTTCCAATACCCATTCCGCCATTGGGTGCGCCATCACGGGGAAACCGGGGAAGAAATAATGCTCGCGGATGGAAAATCCGGCGATGTTGTTAAACGGATTGGGCACCAATTCCGCGCCTTCGGGAAAATCCGCCATCTTCAGGCGTTGGGCGTGTTCCGGCGAATCGAGCGGCTCGCCGCGTTTCTGGGTCACACCTTCGATAAACTTGGCAGCTTCAGGATGGCGAACGACAGGCAAATCCAAAGCAGCCGCGGCGGCTTGGCGCGTGTGGTCGTCAGGCGTAGAACCGATACCGCCGGTAACGAAAGTCGGCAGGCCGTCTGAAAAACTGCGGCGCAGTTGTTTGACCAGCAAATCGGGTTCATCAGGCAGATATTGCACCTGATTGAGCTTCAGCCCATGCGATTCCAGCAGGGATTTAAAAAAGGCGAAATGCTTGTCTTGACGGCTGCCGTGCAGGATTTCGTCGCCGATGATGATGAGGTTAAAAGCGTTCATGATGAGGTTTCTTTAATACGGCCCTCCGAACATTCAGACGGCCTAATTGCTGACAATGTATTCCATTTATAAGATAATGGTTTCAACTTTTCAAGTCTGGAGGAATCCCAATGAGCCAAAACCATACCATTTTACAAAATCTCCCCATCGGTCAAAAAGTCGGCATCGCCTTCTCCGGCGGTCTTGATACCTCTGCCGCGCTGTTGTGGATGAAACTCAAAGGCGCGCTGCCTTACGCCTACACCGCAAACCTCGGTCAGCCCGACGAAGACGATTACAATGCCATTCCTAAAAAAGCGATGGAATACGGCGCAGAAAATGCCCGCCTGATCGACTGCCGCGCGCAGTTGGCACACGAAGGCATCGCCGCCATCCAATGCGGCGCGTTTCATGTTTCCACCGGCGGCATCGCCTACTTCAACACCACGCCTTTGGGCCGCGCCGTGACCGGCACCATGCTCGTTTCCGCCATGAAAGAAGACGATGTGAATATCTGGGGCGACGGCAGCACCTACAAAGGCAACGACATCGAGCGTTTCTACCGCTACGGCCTGTTGACCAACCCGGCGTTGAAAATCTACAAACCTTGGCTCGACCAACAATTTATCGACGAACTCGGCGGCCGTCACGAAATGAGCGAATTTCTGATTGCCAACGGCTTCAACTACAAAATGTCGGTTGAAAAAGCCTACTCTACCGACTCCAATATGCTGGGTGCCACCCACGAAGCCAAAGACTTGGAATTCCTCAACAGCGGCATCAAAATCGTTAAGCCCATCATGGGCGTTGCCTTCTGGGACGAAAGCGTCGAAGTCAAACCCGAAGAAGTCAGCGTGCGCTTTGAAGAAGGCGTGCCGGTTGCACTGAACGGCAAAGAATACGCCGATCCTATCGAACTCTTCCTCGAAGCCAACCGCATCGGCGGCCGTCACGGCTTGGGCATGAGCGACCAAATCGAAAACCGCATCATCGAAGCCAAATCACGCGGCATTTACGAAGCCCCGGGAATGGCATTGTTCCACATCGCCTACGAGCGTTTGGTTACCGGCATCCACAACGAAGACACCATCGAACAATACCGCATTAACGGCCTGCGCCTCGGCCGCCTGCTCTACCAAGGCCGCTGGTTTGACAGCCAAGCGCTTATGTTGCGCGAAACCGCCCAACGCTGGGTTGCCAAAGCCATTACCGGCGAAGTCACCCTCGAACTGCGCCGCGGCAACGACTACTCGATTCTGAACACCGAATCGCCCAACCTGACCTACCAACCGGAACGCCTGAGCATGGAAAAAGTCGAAGACGCAGCGTTCACACCGCTCGACCGCATCGGCCAACTGACCATGCGCAACCTCGACATCACCGACACCCGCGCCAAACTGGGTATTTACTCGCAAAGCGGTTTGTTGGCATTGGGCGAAGGCTCTGTATTACCGCAGTTGAATAATAAGGAGTAGAATGAGGGGGCTTTAAAGCCCCCTTATTTTTAAAGGAATAAAATGAAAGAATATAAAGCCGTCATTTATCAAGAGAACCTGCTTTCCAGTTTGGTTTTTGGCAGCGCCAAAATCAATCCGGTCAAATTCAGCGATTTCCTCAACAGCCACGCTTCGCAAGGCTGGAAGGTCGTTACCATGGAAAAAGACCAGCGCCGCATGCTGCTGTTTTTCGTGCGTGAAGCCTACGTCGTCATTTTGGAAAAAGAACGTGTTTAAACTCGGCGTCTATGCCTGTCTCGGATTGTTCGTCAGCTGGGTGTTGCTCTTGATTTTGCAACTTTGGTTTTCCTTCATCGATGCCGATATGTTTCTCAAAATCACCCTGACCATGGCAGGTCTTTTCATTATTATTCTGGCCAGCTTACTGGTCATCAGCCAGTATTTTTCCGAAAAGAAAATGAAGGACGACGGATTTATCAACTGATACTACTTCGGGAAGCGCCATGTATGCTTTATCCGAAACCTTGACGCAAAATCCTTGTTTAATAGACAAGGCCGTCTGAAATGTAAGTTTCAGACGGCCTGATTACCCTTCCCAAATTTATCAAATACCATGAAATTCTTTTCTCACTTTTATCTTGAAAATCATATGTATTTCCACGACTACTTGAAATATATCCTGATTTTCGCCGCCCTCGTCATCCTCCTGCTCACCGTATCGCAATACCTGCGCCACCGCATGGACACCAAATACCGCGACCTGAGCATTATTGCGCTGTTGCTGCTCATCCTCATCTGCGGCACGCAATATCTTTCATACAGCGAGCGTCAAAACTTTGCCGCCGATACTTCGCGCATGGTGGGTTTTCTCAATGCCTTGATTGAAAACCAAAAAGTTGAAAAACAAGACATCATCGTCAACAGCACGCGCCTGTTCAACGGCATGATTATCGGCATCAAAAACCAATACTACGAAGTCCATTTCAATCAAGACTTCTCCGCCTACACGCTGACGCCCATCAATTTGGTCAACAACAATATCGAACTCATCGATAAAGAATAACAGGATACACACACATGGAAGCATACTCCCTGCTCGCCCTCAAACTACTGATGGGTATTTTAGGTTTGATTTTGCAAATCAACCTCTTAGGTAAAGGCAACCTCGCGCCGACCTCCGCCATGGATCAAGTACAAAACTATGTACTCGGCGGCATCATCGGTGGCGTGATTTACAGCGACAGCGTCGGCCTGTTGCAATTTTTCCTCGTACTGATTTTGTGGACGCTGTTGGTCTTGAGCCTGAAATTCATCAAAAACCACAACCGCTGGGTCAAATCCGTGATTGACGGCAAATCCGTCTGGGTTATCGTCAACGGCAAAATCCAAACCGATGAATGCATGAAAAACGGTATCAGCGCACACGACCTAATGTTCAAACTCCGCGCCGCCGGCATCTACGAAATCTCTGCCGTCAAACGCGCCGTCATGGAGCAAAACGGCCAGCTCGCCGTCATTAAGTACGGCGACGAAAGCCTGCGCTATCCGCTGATTACAGACGGCCAAGTCGACCCCGACATCCTCGAAATCATTAAGCGTGATGAAGAATGGCTGCAACAAGAACTCGACCGCCTCCACCTTGAAGCCTCGCAAGTCTATATCGGCGAATACATAGACGGAAAATTGGTGGCACACCCTTATCCTTCTTGATTTGAAAATAGCAGGCCGTCTGAAACCTTGATTTCAGACGGCCTTTTTATATCCGGTTCAAACACTGATTTTTTAATCGCGATATTCAAACGTTGTGCCCAAAAATTGAGCCAGTGCGGAGACGTGGGAATGTCGAGGGTCTTTGACGGCGGTCAGCAATAAAATATTGCCGTGCTGTTTTTCCAAATCCAGCAGCCGCTTGATGGCTGCCTGCTCGGTATCGCCATACAACTCTTCGTGATAACGGCTGACAAAACCGTCAAAATTCTCAGCCGGATTTTCGTGATACCAGCGGCGCAGGTTTGCACTGGGCGTAATGTCTTTCAGCCAAAGTGCAGTAGCGAAAACTTCTTTATGGACGCCTCGCGGATAGAGGCGGTCGATAAAGACAGCGGTTTGTTTAGAATCGGGTTGATAGGCGTAAATGCGCTGTACGGTAAACATTTTTTCTCGTCTCCAATGGATTCAGGCCGTCTGAAAATTCAGACGGCCTGATGTTTTTTAGGTTTAGAACAGTTTTTTGACTTCGGCTTCGATATCTTCGGCACGCATAAAGGTTTCGCCGATCAGGAAAGTATGCACGCCGTGGTCGCGCATGAAATCGACGTCTTCTTTGTTGCGGATGCCGCTTTCGGTTACAACGGTTTTGCCGTTTAATTCGGGCAAGAGGTCGAGGGTTTGTTGTAGGGTCACTTCAAACGTACGCAGGTTGCGGTTGTTGACACCCCACAACGGCGTGGTCATGTTGCGGCATTTTTCCAGCTCAGACGCATCGTGCAATTCCAACAATACAGTCATGCCCAATTCGTGGGCAACGGCTTCAAAACGCTCAAGCTGCTCTGCTTCCAAGGCGGCAGCAATCAGAAGAACCGCATCCGCACCCCACGCGCGCGCCTGATAGATTTGGTATTCGTCGATGATGAAATCTTTACGCAAGACCGGCAGCGCCACGGCCGCACGCGCCTGTTTCAAATACTCGGGCGAGCCTTGGAAATAAGGTTCGTCCGTCAACACGGACAAACAGGCCGCGCCGGCTTTTTCATAGGCAACGGCGATTTCGGCAGGATGAAAATCAGAACGGATCAGGCCTTTGCTCGGGCTAGCTTTTTTGACTTCGGCAATAATGGCTGGCAGATTCTGTGCGTGTTTTTCACGGATCGAGCCGATAAAGCTGCGAACCGGCGCGGCTGCCTGCGCTTGGGCTTTGATGTCTTCCAAGGAAACGGCGGCTTTTTGGGCGGCCACTTCTTCTGCTTTGGTAGCAAGGATTTTGTTGAGAATATCGGTCATGGCGTTTTTCTACTGGGCTGATTTTCGGGTTTGAATCGTGCAACATGCTGTTGCCAATTAGGTTTCAGACGGCCTGAATGCCGTTATTTTAATGGTTTGAAAAAAGGCGGGCAAGAATGCCCGCCTTTGTGTCTGCTTCAATTTAGTGATGAATGCCCAAAACGGACGCGTTGTGGCTGATGATTTCGTCCGCCAAAGACGGATTGTCGTTTAGCTTGATACCGTAGCCAGGCACCAATTCTTTCAGACGGCCTGACCATGATTCGGCATGATCTGGGAAGCATTGGTTGATCAGCTTAATCATCAAAGGCACGGCGGTTGATGCGCCTGGGGACGCGCCCAGCAAGGCGGCCAGCGAGCCGTCGGCATGGGCGACGATTTCGGTACCGAATTGGAGTACGCCGCCTTTTTTCGGGTCTTTTTTGATGATTTGTACGCGTTGACCGGCGGTAATCAGTTCCCAATCGTCAGGATTGGCTTCCGGATAATACTCTAAGAGCGAAGTGAAGCGTTCTTCTTTGGTTTTACGCAATTCGCCCAAGAGGTATTTTGTCAACGGCATATTAGCCCAACCGGCACGGAGCATAGGATAGAGGTTGTCCATGTGGATGGACATCGGCAAATCCATAAGCGAGCCTTGTTTGAGGAAGTTGGGGCGGAAGCCTGCATACGGGCCGAACATCAAATGGCGTTGGCCGTCCACGTTGCGGGTATCCAAATGCGGAACGGACATAGGGGGCGCGCCGACGGAGGCTTGGCCGTACACTTTGGCGTTGTGTTGCGCGGCCGTTTCGGGATTGCTATTGCGGAAGAAGAGGCCGGAAACCGGAAAGCCGCCGTAGCCTTTGCCTTCGGGGATACCGGATTTTTGCAGCAGAGTCAGTGCGCCACCGCCTGCGCCGAGGAAGACGAAACGGGTGCGGAGTGTCAACGGGTCATCATCGTCTTTGGTGCTGCTGGTTTTCAGCACCCATGCGCCGTCCGATTCGCGGTTGAGGTCGTCGACATGACGGTTGAATTTGATTTTTACGCCTTTGTCGCTCAAGTATTTGACCATCTGGCGGGTCAGGCTGCCGAAATCGACGTCTGTGCCTTCGGCGGAGTAGTTGGCGGCGATGGATTGGTTTTCATCACGGCCGTTGACAACCAGCGGCGCCCATTCGGCAATTTTGGCGCGGTCGGTAGAAAACTCCATTTTTTCAAAGAGTTTTTGGTTTTTGAACACGTCGAAACGTTTTTGCAGATAACTGCAATGGTCGGCGTTCATCACCAGCGACATATGGGGGACGGAATTGATGAAAGTACGGTCGGTCAGTTTGCCTTCTTCGACCAAAGTCGCCCAAAATTGGCGGCTGATATGGAATTGTTCGGCAATATTAAGGGCGCGGGTCGGATCGATCGTGCCATCGGCAGTCAGGGGCGCATAGTTCAATTCACACAGCGCAGAGTGTCCCGTACCGGCGTTGTTCCATGCATTTGATGATTCCAACGCTACATCTTCCAAGCGTTCGATCAGGGTGATTTCCCAAGATGGTTCGAGTTCTTTGAGCAATACGCCCAAAGTGGCGCTCATAATGCCGCCGCCTACTAATACGACATCGGTTGCTTCAGCCATGGTTTTACTCCTACTAAAGTCAGGCATGGTTTGCCTTGTGGTTATCTATCATTATAAACAACTGATTTCATAGGAATTATTTTGTATTTTTATTGTGTGTGAAACTTTTGTTGCCTGCTGAGTTTCCGAGCGTAAATGGCGGAAGGCAGTTTCGGTTTGGGTTCCAGATTTCAGATCTTTATAATATGTTATTGAGAATTTAGTAGATTTTACGGAGAAATGCAAAGATTTTCTGTTCGGTTCATATAAAAATAAGAGACTAGGCCGTCTGAAAACGTTTTTTTAACCTTTATCTACCAACGTTTGCCAAGAAAAAAGAATTTTTCATTTCTTTTTTAATTGACCGTTTTTGTCAGCAATTTCAGCGCTAACAAACGTGAATCAACCGTCAATCTGCTATCATTTCAACTTATTTTCCCAAGGCAAGCCGCCATGTATCTGACACAAGAAAAGCCCTACCGCCCCCTATTGGTCGCACTGATGTTCCTCACCCTGCCGCTGGCAATGATATTGCACAATATCGTGCAAATCGCCTTTTCAGACGGCCAAGGCCTGCTAGTTACAGTCAAAGACGGCACATGGGCATGGCAAAGCGGTTGGCAGGATTCCGTCGCATGGTTCGTCTGCGGCATGTTTGCCTTCCTCAACCTGCCGATTGCCGGCGGGCTGACCAAGCTGGCGTATAAAAAAATGATGCGACGGCATTCGCGTTACGCCATCTTCCTTGCCGGTGTCGCAGCGTGTGCCTCGGCGGCGGCAGGCTTGATTTTTGAAGCCATCTTAGGCAATGCCGCATTGGCCGGTATGCGCGGGCAAGGCGTGTTCTACTACACCCTCTCCGTATGGATCATCGCCATGCTGACCCTGCCCAAACAGCTCACGCGCGCGCCGGAGCAGCCCATCGTCTTTCACAAGATGAAACGTTGATTCAACAGGCGCAAACATTTTCAGACGGCATGCTTTCCGTTACCATTACATCCAACGCGTTTTAACCAATAAGGAATAACAAATGAATCAGGCGCAACAGCTCCGCGACGGCATACAGGCACTGGGTTTGGACATCGACGAAACCAAACAGGCCAAACTGCTAGACTATGCCGCCCTGCTGCAAAAGTGGAACAAAACCTACAACCTGACCGCCCTGCGCGATCCCGCCCAAACCGTCAGCCATCACCTGCTCGACAGCCTGACCCTCCTGCCCTATATCGAACACGCCCAAACCATGCTCGACGTCGGCTCCGGCGGCGGACAGCCCGGCATCCCCACCGCCATCTGCCGCCCCGACCTCGACATCACCCTCCTCGATGCCAACACCAAAAAAACCGCCTTTCTGCAACAAGCCGTCATCGAACTCGGCCTTAAAAACGTCCGCGTCATCAGCGGCCGCGTAGAAGCCGCCGCCGACTGCCGCGCCGACGTCATCACCAGCCGCGCCTTTGCCGAACTCGCCGACTTCGTCAACTGGACCGAGCACCTCCTCAAAGACGGCGGCTACTGGGCGGCCATGAAAGGCATATACCCGCAAGAAGAAATCGACAAACTGCCCGAAAGCGTCGCCGTCGAAAAAGTCGAAGCATTGCACGTCCCCCAACTCAATGCCGAACGCCATATCGTCATCATCCGCAAAAAGGTCGTCTGAAAACAACCCAAGCATACCGAATAACGGTACAATCCAGCCATCCACACTTAACACGACAGCAAAGCACATGAGCGCACAAATCCTCGCCGTCGCCAACCAAAAAGGCGGAGTCGGCAAAACCACCACCACCGTCAACCTAGCCGCCTCCCTGGCCTCCAAAGGCCGCCGCGTCCTCGTCGTCGACCTCGACCCCCAAGGCAACGCCACCACAGGCAGCGGCATCAACAAAGCCACCATCGAAAACGGCGTTTACCAAGTTGTCCTCGGCAAAACCGACATCCCCAACGCCGTCGTCCGCAGCAAAGAAGGCGGCTACGACGTATTGGGCGCCAACCGCACACTGGCCGGCGCAGAAGTCGAACTCGTCCAAGAAATCGCACGCGAAATCCGCCTCAAAAACGCCCTGCAGCTCGTTGCCGACAACTACGACTACGTCCTCATCGACTGCCCCCCATCCCTGACCCTGCTCACCCTCAACGGCCTGGTCGCCGCCAACGGCGTCATCGTCCCCATGCTTTGCGAATACTACGCCCTCGAAGGCATTTCCGACTTAGTGGCCACCGTCCGAAAAATCCGCCAAGCCATCAACCCCGACCTCGACGTAACCGGCATCGTCCGCACCATGTATGACAGCCGCAGCCGCCTTGTCGTCGAAGTCAGCGAACAGCTCAAACAACACTTCGGCAACCTGCTCTTCGATACCGTCATCCCCCGCAACATCCGCCTCGCCGAAGCCCCCAGCCACGGCCTCCCCGCCCTCGCCTACGATGCCCACGCCAAAGGCACCCAAGCTTATCTCGACTTGGCCGATGAACTGATTGCACGGTTGGAAAAATAAACAGAAATATGAATATAAAAAGGCCGTCCGAAAGTTGAAAAGTGCTTTCAGACGGCCTTTGGTTTAGCTGGAAAGAACATTTTTAAAAAAGACCGCGTGCGTGCGTACCGCACACACCCTACGCGTTGGTTTTGAAGTTCCGCGTAATTCACAGGTAGGGTGTATGGTGCAGCGACGCACGCAGTCGGTTGGATATGCAGGCTACGGCTTGCAGATTATTCAGTATGTAAGGTATCAATTATTATTCAAATAATCGATTAGTTTCTTTAAATCAGTTACTAGGCCATTTTTCATATCT